>CAIWET010000271.1 GCA_903911805.1 uncultured Ignavibacteria bacterium
ATGGCTCAAGAGTGGAATTCAGCATTCGGTAACGACGGTATCGGTATAATTGGTTGTGATACTCTTTTGACTACTGCAGATGTTGACGGTATTGCTTATATTGCTATTAAAGCATTAGAAAAAAGAACAACAGAGCAAAATGACAGAATAAAATATTTAGAAAATATTATTATTGAGCAACAAAATCAATTATTGGAAATGAAAAAATTCATTGAATCCTATAAAAAAGATGAAAACAAATAACGGATAAATTATGAAAAAAATAATAATAATATTAATCCTGTTAGCTTCAAGTAATCTTATGCGAGCTCAATATAAAATCCATAGCAGTACCTTTGGAAATGGTGCTGTTGTTACTAGTGGGTCTTATAAATTATATGGCTCAACTAACCAAACTCATATTGGAAGCTCAAATAACTTAAGTGTAACAATGAAAATTGGATTTTGGAATACTTTTCTTTTTAAGGCTTTGGCATTGCCTTCCATCTCGACAAACTCAATTTCATTACTTAATTGCGATAGAGCTACTTCTGGAGGATTAATCACGTACGATGGTGGAGTAAATATTACTGCCAGAGGCATAGTTTGGAATACTTCAGGCTCGCCCACAATTCTAAGTTATACTGGAAAGTCTACCAATGGTAGTGGTTTGGGTTCTTATAGTTATCAAATGACAGGATTATCAGCGAATACAACATATTACGTTAGAGCTTATGCAACTAACGGTGTAGGAACATCTTATGGTAATGAAGTATCATTTAGTACAATGGCAGCTCCAAGCGTAGATAGTGCATCAATTTCATTAAATACAGACCAAAATGGTAACTATTGGGACGATAATAATTCTTACAATAGCAATGCATCAGTTCCAACTAATGGCCAAGTACCTGACGATGGCGATGGCAGTGATTCAAACTTTGATGATAATCCTACCTGGACATTTGATGGCACTAATGATTGCTTCCAGATTCCTTACAATAATAACAATAGAAGATTGAATAACAATAGTGCCAAATCTTTATTTATTTATTTCAGAACTGGTAGCACTGTTTCTACCAGACAAGTATTATTGGAATTAGGTGGCACAACTTCTGGATTTAATGCATATATTTATAGTGGGAAAGTTTGGGTTGGAATGTGGAATTCTACTCAAAGAAGATTTTTCTCTACAAGCATTGCTATTGGTACTAATTATTTGGTTTCAGTCGAATTTAATGGCACAAAAGTAAGAACATCTTTAAATGGTTATTGCTCATCTTCAATGCTTTTCAGTGGATTTGCAACTAATTCGAATACAAATGGAATTGGTGCATCAATCAACGGAACTCGTTATATGGACAATACTTCGGGAACAGGTCTTTCTTCATTCTTGAATGGCACAGTTGCAGAAATTTTGTTATATAACAGCTGCGATATGGATTTAAGAGAATCGATAGTTGATTTTATTGACAGTAAATATAATAAAAATTATTCTTCTAACTATACTCCATATTTCGGGAAAGAAAGTTTGAATTTGTCTTGGGAAAACTTCGAATCTGATGTGAGCCCATTTGATAACAATGAAGAAGTTATAAATTCGAATTTAGAAGTTTATAAATCTCAAAAAGATTTGGTGATTAATTTAAATCTTGATGAAACAGAGAATATCGAATTAGCAATATTTGATTTAAGTGGCAAAAAAGTTGCAATAATCGAAAATGCGGAATTCAAAAAAGGAATAAACAACTTTACATACTCAACTGAGAGTTTAATTAGCGGTGTTTATATCGTAAGAGCAATTGGCTTAATTGTAAATGAATCAGTAAAAATTAATATCGTGAAGTAAACTTCATTATTGATTTTGACATAATTGATTTGTTGAAAAGGTTGCCACAGAATGGGCAACCTTTTTTTTTAATAAATCCTTTTAATCTCAAAGTTGCAAAAAAAAGACGCCATTATAAGTGCCTTTCAAATAAAATCGTGATAGCCCACAACTTCAGATCTAATAAATTTATTAGAAAAATCTATATCCAAAATTTAAAGAAATTTGTTTAAATATCTCACTATTATTTTTATAAAAATAGTTATTATATTTACTAAATTGAAGTTGCGATTTTAAGTTTAATGAAATATTATTTTCAATATAATATTTAAGTTCTAATCCAAGTATCTGAATTAAAAATGAGTTATCTGACATTGAA
>CAIWET010000272.1 GCA_903911805.1 uncultured Ignavibacteria bacterium
TGAAAAAACTTATTTAATTGGAGAATATAATGTTAGTTGAAGTTGTAATGCCTAAAATGGGAGAATCTTTACAAGAAGGCACTATACTTAAATGGTTAAAAAACGTTGGTGCAACTGTTGATAGAGATGAGATGATTCTTGAAATTTCTACAGATAAAGTTGATACCGAAGTTCCATCACCAGTTGCTGGAACAATTACTGAAATACTTGCTCAAGAAGGCGATACAGTTGATGTTGGTTCTGTTATTGCTAGAATTGAAACAGAAGCTTCTTCTGCTCAACCAGTTGCTACACCTCCTCTTACTGTGTTAGTTCCTGAACCTGTAAAAGAAGTTGAGGTTGAAATTACAAAAGTAGAAACTCCTATTATTTCTGGTGGAAATTTAATAGATGTTGTAATGCCTAAAATGGGAGAATCACTTCAAGAAGGTACAATTCTTAAATGGTTGAAAAATGTTGGTGCAACTGTAGATAGAGATGAAATGATTCTTGAAATTTCTACAGATAAAGTTGATACTGAAGTTCCATCACCAGTAGCTGGAACAATTACTGAAATACTTGCTCAAGAAGGCGATACAGTTGATGTTGGTTCTGTTATTGCAAGAATTTCAACAGGTACTGTTTCAATTCCACTATCTACTCCATCTGCAACTGTTGCAATTGCTACTGAAATTAAAAATGAAGTAAAAATAGAAGAAAAACATATTGATTTACCTAAAGATACTGGCAATAGATTCTATTCTCCTTTAGTTAGAACCATTGCAGAAAAAGAAGGTATTTCAATTGATGAATTAAATAGAATTAATGGAAATGGTCTTGAAGGTAGAGTTACTAAAGATGATGTTATAAAATATCTATCTAATAGAAGTTCATCTCCTGCGCCAGCTCCAAAAATTGCGCAAGTTGTAGCTCCAACTACAGTTGTAGTTAATGAACCAGTTGCTCCTAAAATTGCAACACCTGCACCAACTCAGAAATCGGCTACTCCGATATCAATTGGACCAGATTCTGAAGTTATTCCTATGGACAGAGTTAGACAAAAAATATCTGAACATATGGTTTATTCAAAACAAACTTCAGCCCATGTAACAAGTGTTGGTGAAGCAGATGTTACGAATATTGTTAAATTCAGAGAAAAATTTGGAAAAGATTTCTTAAATAGAGAAGGTTTCAAACTTACTTTTACACCATTTTTTGCAAAAGCGGCAGTTGATGGCGTAAAAACATTTCCAATGGTTAATGTAAGTGTTGATGGAAAGAATATAATCAAACATCGCAGAATTAATTTAAGCTTTGCTACAGCCTTAGATGATGGTAATTTGATTGTTCCAGTAATCAAAAGTGCTGATGCATTAACAGTTTCTGGTTTGGCTCGTTCAGTTTATGATTTATCAACAAGAGCAAGATCAAAAAAATTAAATCCTGATGATATTCAAGGTGGAACTTTCTGCATTACCAATGTTGGTACTTTTGGTACATTATTTGGAACTCCAGTAATCAATCAACCACAAACAGCCATTATGGGTATCGGTGCTATTCAAAAAAGACCTGTTGTAAGAGAATTCAATGGCGAACATATCATTGTTATCAGAGATATGGCTTATGTTTCTTTAACTTATGATCACAGAGTTATTGATGGAATGTTAGCTGGACAGTGTTTAGCTGCAATAATTAAGAGTTTAGAAAGTATGAATGAAGATACAATTTCATTGTAATAAATAATATTCATTATAAAAGCGGAAGTTTGAAGACTTTCGCTTTTTTTATAAAATTTTATCGTTATTACTTCTATATTTTTAATTAAATTGAATAAAATTTAAAATATGTTTAATAAAAAGTTATTTATTTATGAACGAGTTTAACAAAATAATTGAATTTGCAATTTCAAAAGAACAAGAAGCGGTTGATTTTTATCATGATTTACAAAATGTTGTAAAGCACGATTCCACTAAAGAAATTTTAAAAGATTTTGAATTAATGGAACACGGACACATTGAAATTTTAAAAAGCTTTAAAACTGAAGAAGTTATGGATTTGCATCATAATCCAAATATTAAAAATTTGAAATTGAGTGACCCTATGGTTGAACCACTTCCTAGTACATCTTTAACTTTCCAGGAAGTTATGATTATGGCGATGAAAAGAGAAGATGGTGCTGCTGAATTATACCAAACACTTTCAAATGAAGCTGAAAATGCTAATGTAAAAAAATTGTTCCAGCAATTAGCTGATGAGGAAATGAAACATAAATTCCAATTGGAATCTATGTATGAAAAAGAAGTTTATTACGAATATTAAAATTTAGATAATTCTTTTAAAAAAAAAATCCCGCCCTAAAAATGACGGGATTTTTTTTAACATCTTTGTTTAATAGATTATCTTACAAATAATAATTCTCTATATTTTGGTAATGGCCAAATTTCATCATCAACTATTAATTCTAATTTATCTATATGATATCTGATATTTTCTAAATATGGTTTTACTTCTTTTGAGTATATTGATGCTTTTTCTTCTATATGGTCTTCCCTATTGGCTTTTTTACGAGCTTCAATCATTTCATCAACCATTCTTTGTACAGAACTAATATGTAAACTGATTTCTTTAATGTTTTCTAATTGAGTTTTTGCAAATGATTCCCAATCATTAGGAAAACATTCTTTTAATCCTTTAATATTTTCAATTAA
Source organism: uncultured Ignavibacteria bacterium (assembly GCA_903911805.1). GTDB lineage: Bacteria > Bacteroidota > Ignavibacteria > Kapaibacteriales > UBA2268 > CAIWET01. The sequence goes on from CAIWET010000272.1 coordinate 2,688, forward strand.
AAGATTCTGATATCTAATAGCAATAGGAATTATATGATTAGTTGCCAAATCACCAAAAACTCTTGATTCTATTTGAATTTTCTTTACAAATGTTTCTAATTTGATTTCATACCTAGCTTCTAATTCTCTTTTTGTTAGAACATTATTTTCTTCAAATAATGCAATAGTAGATTCCGAAATAAATGCTTTAAATGAATCCACAGCTTCAGTTACATTAGTCAATCCTCTTTTTAAAGCTTCTTCTTTCCAATCGTCGCTATATCCATTGCCTTCATATCTAATCTTTTTAGAATCAATGATATATTTTCTAAGAACTTTCAAAATAGCTTCATCGGTTTTTAATCCTTTAGTTTCAACTAACTCATCAACTTCTTTTTTAAATAAGTTCAATTGATTGGCAACAACGGTATTTAATGTCAACATAGGAGCTGAAACATTTGCACTTGAGCCTACAGCTCTAAATTCAAATCTATTACCAGTAAAAGCAAATGGAGATGTACGATTTCTATCTGTGTTGTCCAATAGTATTTCAGGTATTCTTCCAATATCGAGTTTTAGTTCAGTTTTATCTTCAGTCTTCATTTTAGTATCAGTTACTCTTGATTCAATTTCATTTAAAATTGCATTCAATTGAGCTCCCAAGAAAATAGAAATAATAGCTGGAGGTGCTTCATTTGCACCAAGTCTGTGTTCGTTACCAGCTGATGAGATAGATGCTCTTAATAAATCTGCGTGATCGTGTACGGCTTTTACTATGTTTATTAAAAAAGTTAAAAATTGAAGATTTGTCTTTGGAGTTTTCCCAGAAGATAATAAATTCTTACCTGTGTTAGTTCTTAACGACCAATTATTATGTTTTCCAGAACCATTTACTCCTTTATAAGGTTTTTCATGTAAAAGAACTTCGAAATTATGTCTATGAGCTACTTTTTTCATAATATCCATCAATAATTGATTATGATCAACAGCAATATTTGTTTCTTCAAACATTGGTGCACATTCAAATTGATTTGGAGCAACTTCATTATGTCTAGTAATTACCGGAATTCCTAATTTATAACACTCAGTTTCAAAATCTTTCATATAATTTAAAACTCTTTCTGGAATTGAACCAAAATAATGGTCTTCTAACTGCTGATCTTTAGCAGATGTATGTCCCATTAGTGTTCTACCAGATAAAATCAAATCTGGACGTACTTGATAAAGAGCAACATCAACTAAGAAATATTCTTGCTCACATCCAAGAGTTGTATGAACTTTAGTAACATTTTTATCAAAATATTTACAAACTTCTGTTGCAGTTTTGTCAATATTTGAAATAGATCTTAATAATGGAGTTTTATAATCTAATGCTTCTCCAGTATAAGAAACGAAAATTGTAGGAATACATAATGTGTTTTCAACAATGAATGCTGGTGAAGACGGGTCCCAAGCTGTATAACCTCTAGCTTCGAAAGTATTTCTAATTCCACCGCTTGGAAAACTTGAAGCATCTGGCTCTTGTTGTACAAGGTTTGAGCCACTAAATACTTCTAAAGCGGAACCATCTCCAGAAAGTTTGAAAAATGAGTCGTGTTTCTCAGCAGTTTCACCAGTTAATGGTTGGAACCAATGTGTGTAATGAGTAGCTCCTCTTTCAATAGCCCAAGTTTTCATACCAGAGGCAACTTGATCAGAAATCTTTCTGTCAATTTTAATCCCTTCATCGATAGCTTGAATTACAGATTCGTAAGCATCTTCAGAAAGATACTGTTTCATTTTTTTAATATCGAATACATTTTCAGCAAAGAATTCAGAAATTCTTGAATTTTGAACACCAGTATAATTTGGAATTCTGTTAAGTGCTTTTTCTAATGCTTTAAAA
>CAIWET010000273.1 GCA_903911805.1 uncultured Ignavibacteria bacterium
ATCTATTTATCATCATTTCGTACTCTTTTGAGCGTAAAATGTTTTTTTCAGACTTCATCAATTCTTCGCATCCTCTCCCCTTATCACCTATGGTAATTTGATAAGAGCCATCGTGTCTTGGTGTGATTTTTATCTGTTCTAAACGCAAAGTTTTATCAATTTCAATATCAGTTAAACTCGGATGTGCAATTACAAATGATTGGCATATCTTGTCAAATTTAATTTTTATTCTTTCGATTGGATTAATTGCTCTAAAAAAAATTCCATTGGGAGAAATTTCTGATAAAAGAAATGTTTGGTATGGACTTGTTTTTATATATTTAACATTCATCGTTTTACCAGCTGGCAAAAAGAATTCGTCTCCGTAATTTTCAACATTAAATGTAGTATCAGGAAAGGCTAATAATTGGTATCCAGTAAAATAAAAATCTGCTTTATCATTATAATAAATTGAATTAATTATATTTAATTCAAGCTTTATTTTGCTTTCATCTTTTACAAATAAACCGCATCCGTTTAATAGCAGTGCCACTAAAACTAATACGAAAGTGAGATATCTCATTTTATTACCACTTCAAAATAATTTAAGACGATTAATTAGTGAGATATTTAAAGGTTTTCTATTTTGATTCTGTTAAATTATATTTATCAATAATTTCTACTTCAATTTTACGCTGTTTGATTAATCCATCAACGTTATATGTTGCGCCTCTACCGTCAAATTCCCATTTAATATTATCTTTTAATCTTAGCATTGATGGAAATTTCTCTACTAAACTTTTCAAGTAAATCATTGTATTATAAGCCCTAATTTTAGATAAAACTATATTATCCATTGCTTCCCCATTTTTGAGTTCGAATATATATGCTTTATCTTGTATATCTTTTTCGAGATATTCAGCTTTTGGATTAATTTTTCTGATGTCAGAATATCCATTAATTCTAACTGTAAACGGAACCTGGTCTATTGCAGCTTTTTGAGAAATTTGATAAGCCTTTGCTTTGAAGTAGTTTTCTACCATTTCAGAATAAAATTGATAATTTAATTTAACTTTATTCTCATCAATTTCTGTTTTAGGGTCTGCAATATAACTGTTTTCTTGATTTGTTCTGAAAATTTTATTTTCAATTTTTTTGTTCAATTCTTTTAAACTTGCTGGTGTCAGTGGTATATAATAACCAGTAACAAAAACAGGAATACTATCCAAAATATCATCATTTGGCGAATCAAACTGTATAAACCCATATAAATCATAACCTTTTTGATTCATCGGGTCAGGGCGGTCGTAAAATGGAGCTATTCTATCTGAAGCAATTATCAAAAGTGAATCTTTCCAAACCGTTGCTGCCACTTCATTGAATTCGGAATTGAAAGGTCTTGGCAAAATTTGTGGATTTCCAAATGGTTTACTTGTAATTCCAGTTGCTGACGCTTTAATAATATTATAATTTAGTCTTTCATTTACCAAATAAATATCGCTTAGTGAATTTGACTTTATCCCTTCACCTGAAAATACAGAATTTACACTATCTAAAATAAACCCTTTTGAAGAATAATAAAGAGTGCCATCTGGAGCTATAAATGGAGCAATTTCGTTTTGCTTGGTATTGATTTCTTTTCCTAAATTCTTTGGAGCAGTCCAACTTCCGTCTTTTTTGCGATAAGTAATATATAAATCTGTATCTTTTTCTCTTGTATCAACACCCTTAGTTTTACTTCTATCTGAAGCAAAAACCATATATTTCCCATCAGGAGAAAATGCAGGATGCATATCATTATGATTTGATGATATTTCTTCAATCTTTTTTGGCTTATCTAATATATATCCACTACTTGATTTATCTGATGTAAAAAGATAAAAGCTTGGAGTTGACGGATCAAACGAAACACTTCCGCCTGTGCTCTCTTTAGAATCTATTGGAAAAGCTGAGTTATGAAAATCTTTAGGATTATAAATATTCATAATACTTGGAAAAATATTTCCAGGAGGATAAGCAATGTCTTTGCAAGCAATTTTTAATATCATAAATTGACTAGATTTATCATTCAAAGTTCGCTTATAATACAAAGTATCTTTATAAACAACAGGCAAAAAATCGTCCTTTGCGCTATTGATATTTGGACCGAGATTTTGAAATTTCGGAGATGAAAATGCTGCATCCATGCAGAGTATCAAAATTATAATATAA
>CAIWET010000274.1 GCA_903911805.1 uncultured Ignavibacteria bacterium
CTGCTACCTTCTAAATAATTTGCTTGAAATAAATAGTAATTTTCGTGCATTCGTTCTAAATACCATATTGCTGTTTGATAATTGTCAGTTGAATATAAATTACTAGAAAAACTCAAAAATAACTTATTCTTAATTTTGAAATTTAAATAAATCTTTGCCCCATATCCAGAATTTATAGTGTTTTGATTTTCATATTGAGTTATATAATCCAATATTAAACCAATTTTGAAATTATTATTTAATAAATACTTAAATTCAGATTTTAATTTTAACATATTGTTCAATGGGTAATAATCGCCATTAATGAAATTATTTGGATTATATTTATCTAATAAACGCAAGCTCAGCCTAGTTTGTACATTATTTTTAAAATCTTTTTCTAAATTTAATACTAGATTCCAACCAGTATTTGAACTTTCAATTTCTTTAAAATAATCAAAACTTGAAGTTAATACTCCAAAATTAGTTTTGTTTATTTTTATTGCTGAAGATATTCCAATTTCATTATTTGGTGCTGATTTTGAACCAGTATTAATTCCAAATGGTGAATTAAAATCTCTGGAAAAATATCTTGTGCTTATGTAATAATCAACCAAGTCAGTATTATGAAGGAATTTCAATACTAATCCTGGATTTAATTCATTATCCAATCCCAATTCACCAATAACAACTTTATTGCTGAATGATTTACTTAAATATACACTACTTAAAAGTCCTGATTTGCCAAAAATATTACTTTTATTTGAAGAATTGATGGGTAAATTATAATTAATAAAATAAGAATTTATTCCAGCTTTATATTCATCATAATTAGCTTCTATTAATATGCCAGCTGTGCTTTCTTGGATATTTTTTTCATCCTCATTTTCACCAAGGTGAATCGAATGTATTGTATCATCAATAATTAAACCGCTTTTCCTTCTACTTGAATAAAATCCAGAAAATGATAAAATTGATTTTCCTAACTTTAAATCTTTTTCAATATATATTCCACTTAAATTGTTTCCATTATAAGTTGAACTAAAGCCATTTGCGTAACTTAACTGCTTGTTATATCCATCTATCGATGTTTCGAAATCACTCTGTCTGAATTGATTACCAAACAAAGTTCCCAACCCACTCTTTATTGTAAAATCACCTAATATTAGATTAAAATTTTCAATATTATAATCAATATATCCAGAATAGTAATCTGGTGTTTTATTGATTTTTTCGGTATTTAATATATTGGCAGAAAAACTAAAATTTTTGATGTCGCCTCTAAATTTGAAAGTTGAGTTATATAATAAATTATTATTTGTATCCCTCTCAAAATCAGAATTAGTTCTTATAGATGTAATGAATTTATTTACTAATCCACTTTTACTATTAAACAAATCCGAATTATTAAGAAATTCAATTAATGAATCTTTATTCGCAAGTTTTGCTTTGAGTTGATTATCTAAATAAATTGTGTTTTTAATAAAATGAATTACTTTAATGGAATCTTTTTTATTCGTTCTGCCAATTGAATTTAATATATCTTCCAAATCATATTGATTAATCTCTGAATTGAGCAAAAAGCCACTTTCCTGAGAATGCAGTTCAGTAAAAATAAATGAAATTAGTACTATATTAATAATAATACGCAATGCCATAAGACTGTTCTAATCCAATTAATGTATGATATAAATAATTTATATTTAACCCAAAGTTTCTAATAGGTCTAATATTTATTCCATAAGAAATAATCTTTGGATTTAAATTATAACCTAAATACATATTAATCATTTCAATTGGTTTATATTCCAAGCCAAAATTAAATGATTGTACTTTCGAAAATTCCTGAAAAAAGCCAAGTGTTAATTTTAAATTATCTAATACTGCATA
>CAIWET010000275.1 GCA_903911805.1 uncultured Ignavibacteria bacterium
CGGCGGTGGCTTGATCATTAACGGCTTGCGGAATCTGATTATTATCAGCAACAGTAATTGTTAAAGGTGTAGAGCTGCTTACTCTCAAACCATAGATTATTCTAATGAATTTAATACTCTAATTAAAGATAAATCAATTATTGACAAATTCAAAATTTTAGACGATTCTGCCAGATTATCTACCAATTATTTAAAAGCACTGCGTGCTTCCGAGCTATATTTTGAAATTGCTAAATCAAAAAATGATAAATTGCAAATTGGTAATGGCTATAAATTAATTGGAAGATCTTACTGGCTTTTGGGTAAATTAAGTCTTGCTCAGGTTAATAGTTTTTCTGCACTAAAAATCTTTACAGAACTAAATGATACGCTTGGACTTGCAAGGACAAACAACGTTATAGGTATAGTTTATCAATTGCAAGGCGATTTAAAAAATTCAAGTTTATATTTCGAGAAATCAATAGAACAATATAAATTTCTAAGTGATTTACAAGGTTTAGCTAACATTTATGGGAATCTATCAGTAAATTATATGAATTTAAAAGATTTTAATAAATCACTAAATTTTACTTACGAAGCATTAAAATGTTATAGAATTCTTGACGAAAGGTTACATAAACCACCTGATGAAACAATGGGCATTTCTATATGTTTTGGATATATTGGTAATATATTTTTAGAAATGAATAAAATTGATTCAGCATATTATTATTTTAAAAAAGCGTTATTAATTAATCGAAAAATTGATCATAAATTTGGTATATCAACAATTCTAAATGCTTTAACTAAAATCAAATTAGAAGAAAAGCAATTTCAAGATGCATTGGAATATTCATTGGAATCTTTAGAAATATCCAAAACTATTTCAAATAATAATTTAATTGCTAACTCACTTGAAAATATTGCATTAGCATATAAAGGATTGAAAAAGTATGATTTGGCTTTGGAATATTATGAAAGTTTTAAAGTTATAAGCGATACAATTCATAAATATGATGCTCGAGCAATTTCTGCAGAATTTGAATTAAATAGCCAAACCGATAAATTTGAGCTAGAAAAGCAAAACCAAGAAGATAAGCAGATGTTTGTAAACTTGATTTTTATAATAATTGCTATTGCTTTAATCATATTAATAGCACTAATTTATAATCGATACAAAATAAAAAATAAATTAAGTCAGCAATTAAATAATCTCAATCAAACCAAAGATAAATTATTCTCAATTATATCTCACGACTTGAAGTCTCCAATATCAGGATTTAAGAATTTATCAAAATTAATGCTTGAGAATAAAGATTCATTAAGCAAAGAAGACAATGATAAATACATAAAAAACTTCGCTGATACTTCCGACAGCTTACTTAAATTATTAGATAATCTTTTGAGCTGGTCACAAATTCAAACAGGAAAAATGAAAGCTCAAGCAGAAGAAATCTTTTTAAATGATATTATTGTTGAGCAAATCAAAGTGCTCCAAAATTCAATAGAGAATAAAGGCATTAGAATCAGTTGTAACAATTTGGAATATTATATTTTTGCTGATAAAAATATGATATCGACAATAGTTAGAAATCTATTAGCCAATGCAATTAAATACTCAAAAAATGATGATGAAATACAGATAAACGCGAGTTTAAACCACTCATGCGTAATATTGGAATTTAGAGATTATGGAATTGGAATATCAGAACAAGATAAAAATAAATTATTTAAAATTGATAATAAAATATCTCGTCTTGGAACTTCGGGCGAAAAAGGAACAGGTTTGGGATTATTACTTTGCAAAGATTTTATCGAAAAAAATAATGGTGAAATTTGGTTTGAGAGAAATAATCCAGGAACAGCATTTTTTATCACTTTACCCAAAATTCAGGATTAGGCAATGGAGCAAACATACAATATATTGATAGTTGAAGATGACTTAAGTTCATCAGCAGCTTTAGAAATGCTAATTAAACTTAATTATCATAACTTAAATGTCGTTACAATTGCAAATAATTTGGAAGAAGCTAAAAAGTTCTTAGAAGTCAATACTCCAGACTTAGCATTTTTTGATATTGAATTACCAGATGGGAATTCGCTTGAATTTCTCGAAACATTAAAACCAATAAATTTTGACATAATTTTCTGTACATCATTCAATGAATTTGCTGTGAGAGCATTTGAGTTTTCAGCCATACATTATTTATTAAAACCAGTCGAAAAAGATGAATTAATTGAAGCTGTCAATCGTTTTTTAGAAAAGAGCAATAAAGATAACTTAGTTGATAGATTGAATATTCTAAAAGAGAGCATTTCGCTCAAGCCACAGAGAATAATGTTACCAAATACAGATGGGTACGATGCATATGACATAAGTGAATTGTCAAAGCTCGAAGCCGAGGGGAATTATACTAAGATTTATTTAAAAAATGGAAATACGGTAGTAATTTCCAAGCAATTGAATACCTTTGAAAAAATATTAAAGGAATTTGGTTTTGTAAGAATCCACAGCAAATTTCTTATAAATCTCAATTCAATAAAAAAATACAGAAAATCGAAAAACTCCGAAGTAATATTAATTGATGGGACAATCCTTCCAATTTCGCAAACCTATAAAAATTCATTTGAAGATAGTCTTCAAAAAACAATTAAAATATTATAAAATATCAAAATTCTCCCTACCCTTAAAAGACCGAGTTATACACTCAAACGACTGAGTTATACAATAGTCCGAAAACAGAAACAATAAATTGCTAATTTTGTAAAGATTATTTTTTATGAAATATTATGGTGATTTATGAAAAAGTTACTTGGTTCTTTATTCTTGATGATATTATCAGTGGTTTTATTTTTTATTGGATTAAATATATTCAATTCAACTCCAAAAATTGATTTTGATACAAATGGTCCAATCCAATTATGGGAATTAATGATATTTGGTCCCATTCTATTTATAATCTCAATCTTGCTAATGATAGGTAAAACAAAAAATAAATAGAAGAATAGATTTTTTTAATTAATAATAGGAGTTTAAAATGGGTTTTTTTAGTAGTCCGGAAAAAGAAAAAAGAAAAATAGCAGAAATTAATGCTCAAAAACAAATGAATGAAGAATTTCAAAAGACACAAAGGGCTCAACAAAGAGCAGATACAGCTACTGAAGAGGCAAAAACAGCGATAGCTAAATCAGAAGCTAGTAAAGCTAGAATTGAAGCTGATAAGGAAATTGAACTAGAAAACATTCAATATAAAATTTTTATGTCTTTACCTGAAGAAGAAAGGGTTAGATTAATAATGGAAAAGGAAAATGAAAAGAAAAGAGAAGAAGACAACTTGAAACTTTTAAAATATGAAATTGCAAATGCTGATTTTTATAATTTTACAATGGGAAATATAGTAAGTAAATTGATCAAAAATGATGCTTTAAAAGATGAGAAAATAACAGGACAAATTGGATTTTCTCCGAATTTCATTGTTTTAAAAACTAATACAGTTGTAAAAACAATGTTTAGTAAATCTTCCAATTCTGATGAATTTATTATTCCCATTCTCGAAACAACTAAATTTGAGATTAAAAAAGGTTTTCTAGACGCAGAATTAAAATTTGGCACATTAGGGAATAAAATACCTCAAGGTTATTGTGATTCAAATGGAGTGATTAGTATGAATATGAAAAAGGGAGATTTAGATAAGATTCAAAATCATATTAATTTAATTAAAGATAATAAATTAAAAATGTAAATAATGAGCAAAATAAAATTAACTTTAGAGAAGTTTGATAGCATATTAAATGATTTGGAAATTTTCGATTTAAACAATTGGAATAAAATGGAAATCCATCACTTTGATTCACTCTCAGACGATATTTCGATAAAAGAACATAGAGAATTATTCAAAAATGAACTTTTGGATAAGCGAGGTATTTATTTATATCAAAATCTAAAAGGTGATTGCCTTTATGTAGGCAAAGCAAAAAACTTATATGATAGAGTTTATAGTCATTTCAAAGAAGCTTACACTCCAAATGAAAGTAAAGGTAAAGTTTGGAATGAATTTTTCAAACAGCATCCTGGGAAATTAAATCTTTATTGGCTTGAGGTTGAAAGCTCAGATGATATTTTAAGACATTTTATTGAAAACAGAATAGCTGATAAATTTCCACCCTTATTTGAAATATCAAATCCAAGGTTGAAATAGATTTTTTTAATTAATAATAGGAGTTTAAAATGGGTTTTTTCTCAGACAGCACAAAGGACATTGAAAGTCAAATCGAATATGCAAAGAAGAATATTGAGCGCTATAAAAAAGAAGGAAGAAAATTAGAGCTTAATTCAGAAAAAGAAAAGGTAGCAAAATTGAAAATTAAACTAGCTGACGCTAAAAAGAAAGCAAAGAAATAATCTTCGATAATTCCTTCTCTTCCAAGTCCCTCCCTTCAAGGGGAGGGATTTAGGGTGGGGTAAGTCGAGATCGTTATTTCAAACGGAGATGCCGCATCAAGTGCGGTATGACATCCGAAAATATTGAACCAGATTCTTCGCTATGCTTGAGAATGACGGCATAAAAAAAGACAGGTCTAAGACCTGTCTCTACAAAAATTAAAATTCTTTCTCTTCCAAGTCCCTCCCTTCAAGGGGAGGGATTTATGTTGGGATTTGTGGTGGTCATCTTTTAATGCAAAAAAAGAAAATTATCTTGCTTTTTCTACATAAATCTGTGCAATATTAATAATTGTATTAACTGATTTTTCCATTGCATCAGCATCAAGCCATTCTGTTCTGCTGTGGAAATTTTGTCCACCAGTATAAATATTAGGGCAAGGAATACCCATTGAAGTTAATCTTGAACCGTCTGTACCGCCACGAATTGGAACCCAATGTGGAGTAACTCCTGAACGAATTGCAGCTTCCCACATTGCGTCAGTGACGATTGGATTGTGGTCAACAACTTCACGCATATTACGATACATTTCAATAATTTTTAATTCAATTTTTGCTCTTGGATGCACTGGTTGAACTTCTTCTATTATCTTCTCTAAAATTACTTTTTGGTCGTCTAATCCTTCTGTTCTGAAATCTCTAAGCAAGAATTTAACTGAAGATTTTGCAACTCCACCTTCAATTGTGTGTGGGTGAATATATGGTTCATAACCTTCTGTGCATTCTGGGGACATTTCTCTTGGTAATTTTGCAACTATATCGGCAATAACTCTTGCAGCATTTACCATAATATTCTTGCCGAATCCTGGGTGAATATCTCTACCATAAGCTGTAATAACAGCACCATTTGCTGAGAATGTTTCATTATTTAATTCTCCAGGAAGGTCACCATCTACTGTATAGGCATATTTAACATTCAATTTATCTAAAGAGATTTTTTCTGTACCTTTTCCAACTTCTTCGTCAGGAGTAAAGCAAACTCTAACTTCGCCGTGGATAATTTCAGGATGATTCATTAAATATTCTGCAGCAGTCATAATTTCAGCAACTCCAGCTTTATTATCTGCACCTAGCAGTGTAGTACCGTCAGTTGTAACGATTGTATGACCAACGCATTTCAATAAGTTTGGATAGTCTTTAGTTGTTAAAACAACATTGTTATCAGCAGGCAATACGATATCAGAGCCATCATAATTTTCGATTACTTGAGGATTAACATTCTCGTCAGTAACGTCAGGAGAAGTATCTACGTGAGCAATAAATGCAATATTTGGAACATTGCCAAATGCTGCATCATCTGCTGGAATATTTGATGGAATTGTTGCGTAAACATAGCAATATTCATCGCAATGTGCATCTTTTATTCCAAAGCTTTGCAATTCTTCTGCTAATAAACGAGCAAGATTGAACTGCTTTTCGGTTGATGGAGTAATATCAACATCTTCTTTTGACTGAGTGTCGATTTTTGCATATCTTAGAAATTTTTCTAAAGCTGTTTTTTTCATTATTTTCCTTTATGTATTAATTTTTCTTATTTTTTTTATCAATTGATCATAATCAGAATGTGAGCCAATCCAAAACCAAATTATATTATCATCATTTCTGACTCCAATTGCTCTCCATCCCAATCCAATCCTAACAGAATATATATTTGAACCGCTTATTAATTCTTTAAAATTCAAACTCGGATGTTGAGAATTTTCTTTCCATTGTCTATATTTTTGTTTAGCCAAAAGTTTTATTCTGTCAGGCAATGAATAAAACAATTTAATGAAATCTTTAGTTAAATGTGACCTCAAAGCTCATCAAACCCTTTACTGACAGTATTGCCATTTTTAAAATCTTATATAGCATTATTAGCTAATTCCTTGAGGGAAGAAATAGTTGAAGATAATTTATTA
>CAIWET010000276.1 GCA_903911805.1 uncultured Ignavibacteria bacterium
AATTTATTAAGAATATATTTATTTTATTTAAGGAAAAAGCAATGAGCTTAAGTTTAATTGCAAAAAATATTAAAGAGTCAATTACTCTGAAACTGAATGAAAAGTTTGCTGTTATGAAAGCAAAGGGAGATCCTGTTATTCACCTTGGTGGTGGCGAACCAAAAACCAAAGCACCTATCGATGCTGTTGTTTCTGCTGCTGCTTTGCTAAATTCAGGTGAAGTCCGTTATGCTCCTGCTGACGGAAATCCTGCTTTAAAAAAATCAATTATCCGCTATACCGAAGAATGGTATGGAAGAACTCCTGGCGTATTGAACGTTATGGCATCTAATGGTGCAAAACAAGCTATTATGGTTGCTTTGCAAGCAATTTTAAATCCTCAGGAAGAAGTAATTTTCCCAGCTCCTTATTGGGTAAGTTATACTGAAATGGTTAAAATGTGCGGCGGTATTCCAGTGCCTGTTGTACCTGAAGATGGTTCATTCTGCCCTACAATCGAAGAAATCGAACGTTATGTAACTTCTTATACTAAAGCAGTTATAATTAATAGTCCTAATAATCCTTCAGGTGCTGTTTATCCTGAATCTTTTATTGCCGAAATCGTAGAATTTTGCGAAAGAAAAGGCATTTATTTAATCATTGATGATATTTACCATAGATTATTATTCGATGGCAAAAAGACTATCAATGCTTGGAATTATGTAAAGGATAAATCTGAAAACTCAAAGATGATTATCATCAATGGTGTTAGTAAAATGTATGCTATGACTGGTTTCAGAATTGGTTGGGCTGTTGGTAGCAAAAAAGTAATCTCAGCAATGGCAATCCTTCAAGGACATCAAACATCAGGTCCATCGATTATTCAGCAACAAGCTGCAGTTGGTGCCTTAAATGGAGTTCAATCCTGTGTGGAAAGCTTAAGATTAACTTTAGAAAACAACAGAGACGTTATGCTTGGCGTACTTCGCTCATTTGATGGCATTAAAGTAACTCCTCCAGACGGAACTTTCTATTGTTTCCCAGATTTTTCTGCTTACGAAAAAAATTCAATTAAATTATCGCAATTATTGTTAGATAAAGTTCAAGTATTAACAGTTCCAGGTTCAGAATTTGGTATGGAAGGTCACTTGAGATTATCAACTTGCGGTACAATCAAAGACATTACCGAAGGTTTGGAAAGAATTAAATGGGTATTAGATCCAAATTCTCCAAACGAATTATATATTGGCGAACGTAAACTTGTAAGGGATTGGTTATGAGCAAATATCTAGAGTTTTCAACTCCAGCTTTGAAGCACGCAGGTGTACTTGCAGCTGATTATAAATTATCAAACCACGGCTTAATGGGTTTAGATCAGGTTTATTGGAATTTACCAAGCGAAGCACTTTACGAAGAAGCGATTTTCAGAAATGAAGCTCATCTTTCTTATGGTGGTGCATTGATTGCAAATACTGGTAAGCATACTGCTCGCTCAGCTAATGATAAATTTGTTGTAAAAGAAAACACTTCCGAAGAAGACATTTGGTGGGGCGTTTATAATAGACCTTTCAGCTCCGAAAAATTCAATGCTCTTTTGGGCAGAATGCAAGCTTATTTAATTGGCGAAGAAGTATTTGTGCAAGACGTTTACGCTGGTGCAGATCCTGAATATAGATTGCCAATCAGAATTATCACTGAATATGCTTGGCACAGTTTGTTCGTTAGAAATATGTTCCAAACAATTAATAATCAAGATGAATTGAAGAAACACGTTCCTGAATTTACTATCATTGCTTTGCCAAAATTCAAAGCTGATCCTAGAATTGACGGAACAAGAAGCGAAACTTTCATCATTATTAATTTTGCTGAAAGAATTGCTCTTATTGGTGGAACAGCTTATGCTGGCGAAATCAAAAAGACTATCTTTACTCTATTAAATTACTTATTGCCAAAGCAAGGCGTTTTATCAATGCATTGCTCTGCAAACGTTGGAAAAGATAAAGATGTTGCTTTATTCTTCGGATTATCCGGAACTGGTAAAACAACTCTATCAGCTGATCCTAAAAGATTTTTGATTGGTGATGATGAACACGGTTGGAGTGATTATGGTGTTTTCAATTTTGAAGCAGGTTGCTACGCAAAAGTAATTGCACTTTCAGCAGAGCACGAACCAGAAATTTATGATTGTACCCGCAGATTTGGCACAATCTTAGAAAACGTAGTTTATGATCCTGCTACTCGTAAAATTGATTTGGACGAAGATGATTTGACAGAAAATACAAGAGCTTCGTATCCATTGCATTTTATTCCAAACGTGCAACCAGATATGAAAGCAGATTCTCATCCAAAGAACGTGATTTTCCTTACTTGCGATGCTTCTGGAGTAATGCCTCCAATCGCAAAATTAGACCCATCACAAGCTATGTATCACTTTATAAGTGGTTATACTTCAAAAATAGCAGGAACTGAAGTAGGATTGGGAATTGAGCCACAAATTACATTTTCAGCTTGTTTTGGTGCACCATTTATGGTACATCATCCTTATGCTTATGCGAATTTATTGAAGAAAAAAATGCTTCAAAATAAAGTTAATGTTTGGCTAGTGAATACTGGCTGGGTAGGTGGACCTTTTGGAATTGGTAAACGTATTTCAATCCGTCACACAAGAAACTTGCTCAATGCAGCATTAGAAGGTAAATTAGACGACGTAGAATATCGTAAAGATTTGTTATTTGGATTTGAAGTACCAAACTCTTGTCCAGACGTTCCAGAAGATATTTTAGAGCCATCAAACTCTTGGGGCAATAAAGCAGAATATTGGAAAAAATATGATGGTTTAGCAGCAAGATTCATCGAAAACTTCAAGCTATTCTCAGCTGGAGTAACAGACGAAGTAAAAGCAGCTGGACCAAAGAGATACGCAAATATTAAGTAAGAATTTTGAAACCTCTCCCTTAATCCCTCCCCATTGGGGAGGGACTTGAAGAAAGTGATTATCATTTGTAGAGACAGGTCTTAGACCTGTCTTTTTTTTGCCGTCATTCTGAGGGAAACGAAGAATCGCGTTAAATAATTTCATTTGTCATTCCTTCGAAAGCGGAAATCTACGTTAAATTAATGGGTTATAAGATGAACACCTCCCCACCAAAAAAAAAATGTGAAAATATCATAAATTCCTTATCAAACAATATTACTGAATAATAATATTCGTTTGATTTTGTAACAATAACCCCCTATCTTTTAGTCCAAGATAATTATTACTTTAAAAAATAATTAATTTAGCTCATTTTAACGATATAATTAATTAGTTATTTAGACTTTATTGGGTTTAATAGATAAAAAAAGTCTTTTTTATATTGGTTAATTGCGAATTTATTGGTAATTTTATAAAATTATTATTACAAAAAACTTAAATGTTTTTGAAGATAATTTAATGAAAAATAATGAATAGAGAGGTATTTAAGGTTTTAATATAAATCATAAATACTTGAATTTAAAGAGCTTTAAATAACATAATTATGTTGAAATATATAAAATAACAAAAAAAAATGGACAAAAAATTAATCAGCATTGATGAGGTAACCATCAGGTTTGCAGGCGATTCAGGAGACGGTATGCAGTTATGCGGAACTCAGTTTTCCGATACTAGTGCTGCTTTCGGTCAAGAAGTTAACACATTCCCAGATTATCCATCAGAGATTAGGGCTCCCGAAGGAACTCTTTACGGCGTATCTGCTTATCAGGTTCACGTTGGTAATCGTAATATCAATACTCCTGGTGATAGAATCGACGTTTTAGTTGCTATGAATGCTTCATCTTTGAAAGTTAGCCTTAAAAACGTTATAAAAGGTGGAATCTTAATCGTGAATAGAGCAGGTTTTGTTGAAAAACAATTGAAACTTGCTAAATATGAATCTAATCCTTTAGTGGATAATTCTTTAAATGAATACTCTGTTATAGATATTGATATTACTGCAAAAGTGCAGGAAATTTTAAAAGGTACTACATTAACTCCAAAGCATATCTCAAGAACAAAAAATATTTTTGCTCTTGGTTTTTCTTATTGGCTTTATAGTTTACCACTAGCTCAAACTGAAAAATGGTTGCAAAAGAAATTCGGTAAAAAACCTGCAATTTTCGAAGCAAATATGATGGTTTTAAAAGCTGGTTATGAATATGGCGAAAATTCAGAAGATATTAAATATAGATATAAGATCAATAAAGCAGATTTAGCTCCTGGTAATTATAGAAATATTACTGGTAATGAAGCAGCAGCTCTTGGTTTAATTGCAGCAGCTCAAAAAGCTAATCTTCCTTTATTCTTAGGTTCATATCCTATCACTCCTGCAACTGAAATTTTACATCACCTTTCAGGTCATAAGAATTTCAGCGTTGTTCATCTTCAAGCAGAAGACGAAATCGCAGGTATTGCTTCAGCAATCGGTGCAGCTTATGCCGGTTCATTATCTTCAACTTCTACTTCTGGTCCAGGCTTAGCATTAAAAGTTGAAGCACTTGGTTTAGCTGTTATGTTAGAAATTCCTTTAGTAATTGTTGACGTTATGAGAGCAGGTCCTTCAACCGGTTTGCCTACTAAAACAGAACAATCAGATTTGAATCTTGCTATTTATGGTCGCCACGGCGAAGCTCCAATTCCAGTAATTGCAGCTCAATCTGCTAGCGATTGTTTCCAAATGGCATTTGAAGCATCAAGAATTGCATTGAAATATATGACTCCAGTTATCCTTTTAACTGATGGTTATTTAGGACAATCTACTGAACCTTGGAGAGTTCCAGATGTAAGTACTTTACCTGATTTAACTCCTGTATTCCATACAGAAAAAGGTTATCAGCCATACCACAGAAATCCTGATACTTTAGCTCGTGATTGGGCTATCCCAGGTACTCCTGGATTAGAGCACAGAATCGGTGGATTAGAAAAAGAAGATTTAACCGGTAATGTTTCTCACGATACTGCAAACCACGAAAAAATGGTTCATTATAGACAAGATAAAGTTGATGGCATTACTCAGGATATTCCTCCTTGTGAAATTCTTGGTGAACAAGAAGGCGACTTATTAGTTTTAGCTTGGGGTTCATCTTATGGTGCTATTAAAACTGCTTATGAAAAATTAAGAGAAGAAGGCAAAAAACTATCTTATTTACATTTAAAATATTTAAATCCGCTTCCTGCTGATTTGGGTGATGTTTTAAAAAGATTTAAGAGAATTTTATTACCTGAAATCAATTTAGGTCAATTAGCAAATATTATCAGATCTAAGTATCTGATAAATATTGAACAATTTAATAAGGTTCAGGGAACAACATTCAAATCTTATGAAATTGAAGAAAAAGTTAATGAAATGTTAGAAAAGGGAGGAAATTAATTATGGTAACTCTAGTAGATAATATAAATGATATGTCAATTGCTACCGGAACAAATTACACAGCTAAAGATTTCAAATCGGATGCAGATGTACGTTGGTGTGCCGGTTGCGGTGGTTATTCAATTCTTGCTCAAGCTCAAAGAGTATTAGCTGGATTGGGAATTCCAAAAGAAAGAATCGTATTCGTTTCGGGTATCGGTTGCTCAAGCCGTTTCCCATATTATATGGACGTTTATGGTTTCCATTCAATCCACGGAAGAGCTTTACCAATTGCTTCTGGTATTAAAGTTTCCCGCCCTGAGTTGTCAGTATGGGTTGCTACTGGTGATGGCGATTGTATGAGTATTGGTGGTAATCACTTTATCCATACTTTAAGAAGAAATATTGATATTAATATTCTTATGTTCAATAATGAAGTTTATGCTTTAACTAAAGGTCAGGCTTCTCCAACTTCTAAAGTTGGTCAAATCACAAAAACAACTCAGCTTGGTTCAATTGATAATCAATTCAATCCAGTTGGTTTAGCACTTGGTTCTGGTGGAACATTTGTTGCAAGAACTTTTGATGCTGACGTTAAACATATGCAATATTTATACGAAAGAGCTGCAGCTCACAAAGGTACAGCTTTTGTTGAAATTTATACTAATTGTGTTGTTTTCAATGACAGTACATTCTCAGAATTTACTGACAGAGAAACTAAAAAAGAAAGAACTGTTCTTTTGGAACACGGAAAACCATTAATTTATGGCGTTAACAACGACAAAGGTATTAAATTAGACGGATTTACACCTGTAGCAGTTTCATTAGACGACGGAATTCACTCAGTTGATGATTTATTAGTTCATAACGAAAAAGACTCTACATTGGCATTTATCTTGGCTAATATGACTTATAGCGATACATTGCCAAGACCTTACGGAGTTTTCCAAGCAATTGATAAACCTCGCTATGAAGAAAACATTCATTTACAAATTCAAGACCAAATCAAAATAAAAGGCGAAGGCAATCTTCAAAAATTATTATTGGGCGATGAATATTGGGAAATCAAAAACTAATTTGAAATTTGATTTCAATAAATAACAAAAGAGGCGATTCATTTTTAAAGTGAATCGCCTCTTTCTTTTATAAAGATTTTTTTTAGAATTTCAATGTCTTTAGAATTGCTTCTTTGATATCATTTGAATTTGGAAGAGTATGAGTCTCATAATCTTTTGCAAATCCAACAGGTACATCTTTAGAGCCAACTCTTAGAACAGGTGCATCAAGATATTTAAAGCAATTTTCCATAATTCTAGCAACTAATTCTCCACCAAAACCGCCTGTAACTTTGTCTTCGTGAACTACTAATGCTCTATTTGTCTTTTTGATTGATTCAAAAACTGTATCTTTGTCCCAAGGAGCAATTGATCTTAAGTCTATAACTTCGCATGAAATACCTTCTTTTGCAAGCTCCGCTGCTGCTGCCAAAGATAAATGAACAGCTGTACCATAACTTACGATTGTAATACTATCCCCTTCTCTTCTGATTTTTGCTTTACCAAATGGGATAATAAAATCTTTAGGAGGAATATATGAAAACGCATTTTTGTAATTATACAAGAATTTTGGCTCCAAGAATAGTGTTGTTCCTTTTGAGCGTATTGCATTTCTCAGCATACCAACAGCATCATCAGCAAAAGCTGGTTGAACTACTCTAATACCAGGAATTGTAGTAAAAGTTCCTTCAAGATTTTGTGAATGATAAAGACCTCCCTGGATATATCCACCGGAAGCTAATCTAATAACAATATTTGGCGAGAATTGTCCTTTTGTTCTCCAATAATCGTGAGAACATTCGAGTAATTGTTCCATTGCTGGCCAGAAATAATCTGCAAACTCTGCACCCTCAACCACAACTCTAATATCCTGATTGTATCGTGAAAAACCATTCGCTGAGCCAACAATCACATCTTCTGCAATTGGAGCATTGAAAACTCTGCTTTTTCCGAATTCTTGAGGCATTCCCTTAACAACATTAAATACTCCACCTTTACCAATATCTTGTCCCCAAAGGAAAGTATTAGGATTAGCTCTGAATTCTTGCTTTAATGTTTTATTAATTCCCTCTAATAGAGAAATTTGGTCACCTGATTGAGGAATTTCGATTTCAGTATTATCTTCAATTTTCACAAACGGTTCAGGTAAAATAAATTGATTCCAACTAGCACCACTTGCAGCCGGTTCTGCTTCAGCTAAATCAGCCGCTTTGAATAATAATTCTTGATTTTCTTTCTCAATTTTCTCGATTTCCTGTAACGTTAAGATACCTCTTTCGACCAACATATATCTAAATTGGAACATTGGGTCTCTTTTTTGCAATGTTTCGATTTCTTCTTTAGAGCGGTATAACTCGTGACGGTCTGAATTAGAGTGCGAAGTAACTCTATCACAATCAGCGTGAACCATTGCAGGTCCATTGCCAGACTTTGCCCATTCGATTGCATCGAGCATTGCTCTATGTGCATCAAAAGGATCTCTACCGTCGCAATTAATGATTTTTAAATTTGTGAAACCTCTATAATTATCAGAAGTAACCTGATTTAATGTTTGGTCTTTTAACGGAACAGAAATTCCATATTTATTATTTTGAATCACGAATATTGCAGGAAGACTCTCTAAAGTAGAAACATTTAATGCTTCCCAGAAATAGCCTTCACTTGTAGCAGATTCACCAGAAGAATAAATTGCAACCTCATCAGTATGATAGAACTTAATAGCTCTTGCAACACCAGCTACGTGAGTCGAATGATTCCCAGTACATGAAGAAACATTTTGAATTCTGATTGATGGCTTAGCGAAGTGATTGCTCATATGTCTTCCACCGCCAGCTACGTCAGTTTCTTTAGATAAACCATTCAAAATGATTTCATAAGGAGAAATACCACCTGCTAGAGCTGTTAATAAATCTCTATAATAAGGGAACAAAAAGTCTTTAGATTGGCGGAAAGATTTACCCATTGCAAGCTGGATGCCGTCGTGACCGGCAAATGATGCGTGATAAGACCAACCTTTAGCCATTTTGAGATAGAGAGCCGCTTTGTCGTCCAATTTACGGCCAAGATTCAATAATTTATACCATTCAATAATAGTTTCGTTGTTATAACCATCAGTATCAAACTTACAAGTCATCAAGATTTCTCTTTCTTTTCCCATAAATTTCATTGAGACAGCTCTAGGATTTTCTAAGCTTTGTGCCGGCTGTTCTTGAACTTCGGTTTTTAATTTCTTTGCCATTTTAACTTACTTAAATATTTTCTTAAACTTGCTTAAAATAAAAGACTATTAACTGAAATTAGCCAAAAGTATTGTAAAATTTGCAAATTCGTATTATATTAGTTATTAAAAAATTATTCAATGATAAATACGTTATTTTTATTTTTTAAATTTTCCGGAGATAAACAATTGGACGAAATTACGCCAAAATTCATCAAAAAAGCAATTTTATTGCTTATCATTTGCACTTTAGTTGGCGGATTAGGCGGAGTATTATTCGGATTTCTGCTTAAGACATATTTAGCACCAATAATCTTTGGAAGCTTATTCGGATTTTTAACAGGAGTAAGCTTAAGTGGGTATATCGCCTTCTGGAAAATCAAAGGCTAAAATTTCATTAATTACTAAAAAAAGAGGTTGTCTCAAAAGTCAAGATAAAACTTACTTCGTCATTCTGAGCAAAGCGAAGAATCCAGTAAATCAACGACTTGCGATATTCCTGGATTTCTCACTTCGTTCGAAATGACACGTTTGAGACAACCTCTTGCAAAATATTTCAGCCATCTTAATCCTCTCCTTAGCAAGGAGGGTGACTGAATTCTTATTCAGGCGGGGTGATTTCCTACCTTCTCTAATCCACAATAACCGGAATTGACTTTATATTTTTTCCATTTGAATCAATTCTGACTAAATATAAACCCGGAACAATTATATCTGGGATTTTAAATGAAATTGTTCCATTATTATATGAAATCCCTTTGTCAATTAAAATTTGATTGCCAAGAGAATTATATAAATTAATTGATAATTCTGGGCTGATTGATTCTTCTAACTTAAT
>CAIWET010000277.1 GCA_903911805.1 uncultured Ignavibacteria bacterium
ATATTAACTAAATAACAAATAAAAAATATGATTACTTCAAAACACCTAGTTTAATTAGTTCTTCGGCTATTTGAACAGCATTTGTTGCTGCACCTTTTCTAACATTATCTGCCACCACCCATATATTAAAGCCATTTTCAACTGAATCATCTTTTCTGATTCTGCCAACATAAACAGGGTTTGTTCCATCCGCCAATTGAACAGTTGGGTATTCGCCCTCTAATGGGTTATCAATAGTAATTAAACCTGGGAAATTGCCAAGAGCTTCTCTCACTTCGTCAATAGTTGCTGGCTTTTCTAACTCAATATTTATTGATTCACCGTGTCCGCCAATAACAGGGACTCTAACGCAAGTAACAGAAATTTTTAAATCTGGTAAATCCATAATTTTACGAGTTTCCAAAATCATTTTAATTTCTTCTTCGGAATATCCATTTGGATTATCAATCGAATGAAAAACAGTATTAAATGCAATTTTATGCTTAGAAATTCTCTTTTCAGGTTCTTTGCCTTCCAATTCAGCATTCAAATGGTTAATGCCATTTTGACCAGCTCCTGTAATAGATTGGTAAGTGGAAACCACAACTCTTTTTAAGCCAAATTTATCGGATAATGGTTTTAATGCAACCACCATCTGAATTGTTGAGCAATTCGGATTTGCAATAATTCCTTGATGATTTTGCAAATGGTTAGGATTAACTTCAGGAACTACCAATGGGACTTCAGGGTCCATTCTCCAACCGCTTGAATTATCAACAACAATTGCTCCAGCTTTAACGGCTATAGGAGCCCATTTAATAGCTGCAGTTTTACCTGGAGAAAATAAAGCCAAATCGATACCATCAAATGAATTTTCATTAACAGCTTCAACTTTTATCTTTTCACCTAAATATTCAACTTCTGCCCCTGCAGAACGCTCTGATGCTAATAATCTGAGTTGATTGATTGGGAAATTATTTTCAATTAATACTTTCAGCATATTTCTGCCGACTAATCCAGTAGCACCCAAAATTGCTACATTAAATTTTTTAGACATATTTATTTCCAATTTATATATTTTTATTAAATTCAGGATAAGTAAAAGATTCGATTTTATTTGCTTTTCCAGTGGTTGTATCGATACTAATAACCACCCCAGAAACTTTAACATCATTTTCAGCTAATTCAAACTTATGAGCTGTTTGAAGAGTGAATCTTTTGATTGCAATATCTTTTTTAAGTCCTACAACTGAATCATAAGGACCAGTCATACCAACATCAGTAATATAAGCCATTCCTTCGGGCATAATTCGTGCATCAGCTGTTTGAATATGAGTATGAGTGCCAACCATTGCGCTAACTCGACCATCTAAATAGTGACTCATTGCAATTTTTTCGGCAGTTGCCTCAGCGTGAAAATCTACAAAAATGAGATTTGTTTTATTTTTCAAGGTTTTCAAAACGCTGTCCATTTGCCTGAAAGGGCAATCAATAGAAGACATATAGGTTCTGCCCTGAATATTTATAACAGCTATTTTTAAATCAGGATTAATTTCAAAAACTACATAACCATTGCCAATATTTCCGCCAGGATAATTAAGTGGACGCAAAACATTAGGATTATTAGATAATAATGGCTTGGACTGCCAATTATCCCAAATGTGATTTCCAGAAGTAATTACACTAACGCCAAGATTGAATAATCTATCAGCTTCTTTTTTAGAGATGCCTTTTCCGTTATCAGCATTTTCACCATTAGCAATGCAAAAATTTACATTGTATTTTTCTTTTAAAAAGTCATAATGTTCTTCGAGCTTTTTTAATCCAGGTTCACCAACGATGTCGCCAATGAACATAATATTTATATTATTAAACAAGTTTTCTCCAATTTTATTTAAACTTAATATATGATGAAAAAAATAAAAAAATAGTGTTTGCGTATTGTAAATATTTGAGAAAATCTAATGAAAATCTATACAAAAACGGGCGATGACGGTACAACTGGCTTATTTAATGGCGAAAGAACACAAAAAGACAATCTTAGAGTTGAAACTTATGGAACAATTGACGAATTAAATACTATAATCGGAATTGCAATTACTTTTGAAACTAATGCCAAATTAATTGAAGACCTGATAATTGTTCAAAAGACACTTTTCAAAGCTGGAACCGATTTTGCATCTCCACTTAATCCACCACCAAAATGGGAAATTAAGCGAATTGATGAATTAGATTTCAAATGGTTAGAAAGTAAAATTGATGAATATACTTCAGAACTTGAACCATTAAAGAACTTCATTTTGCCTGGTGGCTCCAAATCAGCTGGATTTTTGCATCAAGCAAGAGCTGTCAGTCGCAGAGCCGAACGCCAAGCAGTAGGTTTAGCAAGAACTACAGATTTGGGAAATCATATTTTAATATACATTAATAGGCTTTCAGACTATTTATTTACAGCTGCTAGGTACGCAAATTTCACTGCTGGAATAGCTGATGTTATAAATAATTAAGAAAAAATTCTCGGGTTGATATTTTATCTATTCAAGTAATATTAAAATAATACATAATATCTTACGTTAAATTTAATGTATTATTTATCATTAAAAATGTAGATTATGATTTCATATCAAAAAGAAGAATTAGTATCCTCAAGTATAATTTCCAGAAATATTGGAGATTATTTAAACAAATTAAATAAAAAAGAATTGGAAAAAATTGCTGTAATGAGAAATAACAAGATAGAAGCAGTAATTTTACCAATTGAAACATATGAAGAAATTTTTTCAATTGATGATCTTAATGAACATATTGAAATTAGTAATCTCATTCAATCAAGAACTACAGATAAAGCAAATCGAATAAGTTTTGAAAATGTTTTAGATCAAATGGGTTTAAAGATTGATGACTTATAAAGTAGAATTTTTGCAAGAATCATTAAAAGAACTAGAAGAATTAGATGGTTCTTTGAAACTGTTCGTTTTAAAGCAAATTAAAAAATTATCAGAAAATCCTGAACTTGGCGAACCACTAGGTAATAAAGCTGGAATTGATTTAACAGGTTTTCGAAAAATTTATGTATTCAAGAAAAAAATAAGAATTGTATATAAAATAATTGAAGAC
>CAIWET010000278.1 GCA_903911805.1 uncultured Ignavibacteria bacterium
AAATATATTTTATTTCATATCCAAATTATGCATAATAAATTTCCATTCTAATTCGATGTTATCAACTTGTTGATTGATTGATTGACCTGATCCGTGTCCGCTTTCAAAATCGATAAATAACATTATAGGATTTTTCTGATTGGGGTTATTCTGAAGCGCAGCTGCAAATTTCTTGGCGTGAAGTGGGTCAACTCTTGAGTCATTTTCTCCAGCTTTAATTAGCATTGCAGGATAATTATATATTTTATTTATATTCTGATATGGACTGTATTTTATTATATTCAAAAAGTCTTCTTTTTTGTTTGGATCGCCGTATTCTGGTATCCAAAATCTTGCAATCAGAAATTTTTGATAGTTAATCATATCGAGGAGTGGAACAGCGCAAATTGCGGCTTTGTATAAATCAGGTCGTTGGGTAATAACGGCGCCGATAAGTAGCCCACCATTTGATCCGCCACGAACAACCAGTTTTTGGTTGTTGGTATATTTCTCTGAGATGAGATATTCGGCAGCTCCGATGAAGTCGTCGAATGTATTTTGCTTTTTAAATAGCATTCCGTTGCGATGCCAATTTTCTCCATATTCATTACCTCCTCTTAGACAGGCTACGGCGTAAACTCCGCCGCGATTAATGAATCCTGCAGTTGTGCCAACGTATCCTGGATTCATTGATATATTGAATCCACCGTAACCATAGAGTAGTGTAGGGTTATTACGGTTTAGCTCGATGTCTTTTTTGTGAATCAGAAAGAGTGGAATTTTGGTTCCATCTTTTGAAGTGAAGAACACAAGTTTGGAAACGATGTTTTCGGTGTTATAAGGGAGTATATCTTGGTAGAAGAATTTCCATTCGAGGGTTTCGCCGTTGACCTGAAAGGTTTTAGATGAACTTGTAAATGAGGAAAGCGAGATGAAAACGGCATCTAAATCTTTGTTATAGCCCATACCGGAGACGTCGTTGGCTTCAGGGATTTCCATTTTTTTGATAAATTTACCGTCGTGTGTAAAGATATCGATTTGGCTGAGAACATCTTCTTTGTATTGGACAAGGATGTATTTTGAGGTGATTACGTATCCTTCCATAACGCGATTATTTTCGGGAATAATGTCTTTCCAATTGAGATATTCGGGAGCATTTGGGTCTGTAACCATCAATTTAAAGTTTGGAGCGTGATCATTTGTAAAAATAAATAGTTTATTGAGCCTTATTTCTGGGGAAACCTGG
Organism: uncultured Ignavibacteria bacterium; assembly: GCA_903911805.1. GTDB lineage: Bacteria > Bacteroidota > Ignavibacteria > Kapaibacteriales > UBA2268 > CAIWET01. Next base: position 1,226 of record CAIWET010000278.1, read on the forward strand.
AATTCTTTGGAGGAATAAATAACTTTAAATTTATCATCGGAATTCTGATTGCGAATAGAGAGAGTTGTAGAGTAGAAATCGCCTTCAGTAAGGAAGGTTTTGCCTCCTTCATCGCTATCCCAAAGGCTTGCGTGGTCTTTAGCGTCTTTTGGGGTGATAAGTAATTTTTTATTTTTGAAATCATCGCCAAGTTTAAATAAATAAGTTGAGATTGGGAGCTGTTTATCGATAATTTCTTTTGAACGAATCGAGACGTAAGCGGCTTTATCGTCTTTTGTAAATGACCAAGAGTAAACGTCATTGTAAGGACCGGCGATAAGATTGCCATTATTTGTATTTATGATGCGATACTCGTTTATTTCGTTTCCTTGCTTTTGGATACCGATTGCAAGAATCGAGGCATCTTGGTTAAAATCGGTGCCATTAATGGAGGATTTACCGGATGGATCGATTTTTTCGGGATCGAATATGAGAATATCTTTATTATTTATTTTAGTATATAATTTAGATTGTTGTTCACCTTTTTTCTTGCTGTAGAAGAATACTCTATTTTTGATAAAAAATGGAGCACCGATAACATCACGGTCGAGGTGTTTGGTAATTTCTTCTCTTAGACCGGCAACATCGGAGTAGTTATTTTTGATAAAATCAACAGTATATTGATGCTCTAGCTTTGACCAGGACTTAACTTCTGGATTATCTTTGTCCTCTAACCACTGATAATCATCAGTAATTTGAAAATTGTGCATATTATAAGTCACAGGTTTTTGAATTGTTTTTGGCGGTGTAAACTTTGGATCCGCATTTAATATAGTAGAAATCATAATTAAAAGAATCAAATATTTCATAAAAAAACTCCAAATTGGAAATAACAATGTTTAAAATTACGGAAAATTTATTAATTTTAGGAATTGTTTATTTACAAATTAGAATAAGTTATGAAAAAATTAATTATATATAGTATCATTTTGGTTTTAGTTTATGGATGTCAAAGTACAACAGGTCCTGATAGAAATGCAGTGAAATTAACAATCCAGGAGCTTAATCAAACTCCAGGTTACGAATGGTATGAATTGGAATATAATAAATTCTCTCCAAATGCAGCATTAATTACTCAAATTACTCAAAATTACAAGAATAATCAGTTTTTTTTATATGTAAATCCTTCTTGTGCTTGCACAGGAACTTATAAAGTATTTCCATCAATTATGAAGTGTTTATTGAGTGCAGGTGTTCCTGAAGCAAATATTAATATTTATTCGATGCTTGATGCTGGATATAATCATAATATGATGAGTAAATTTAGTGTAAATTCACTTCCACAGTGCTTTTGCGAAAAAACAACAACAAATTACTATTCTGTGGTAGATTCTTTGAATATTTATACAGCATTGAATCCAAAAGATACTGCAAGTATAATTGAAAGAATGATATTAAACTCATTAAAATAAGGGAATCAAATGTCATTGTGGTTAGTTAAATCAGATCCAGAAGCTTATTCGTTTGATGATATGGAAAAAGATGGTAAGACATCTTGGGATGGAGTAAGGAATTATCAGGCTAGGAATAATATTCAATTGATGAAAAAGGGTGACAGAGTTTTATTCTATCATAGCCAAATTGGAAAAGATATTGTTGGAGTAACTGAAGTTAGCAAAGAAGCGTATAATGACCCTACAACCGAAGATATTCGATGGTTCTCAGTTGAATTAAAGTTTAAGAAGAGATTTAAAAAGACTATTACTTTGGAATCAATGAAATCAAATGAGAAGCTTCAAAATATAGGATTAATAAAACAAAGTAGATTATCTGTAATGCCTATTGCAGAATTTGAATATGACGAAATATTAAGATTGACTAAATAATAGATGAACTTAAAAATATATTTTACAGATTTTTGGTCTGATTTTATTCCAAATGACAATTTATTTTTCAGAATATTAAGCAAAAAGTTTAATATCGAAATAACTCCAAATAATCCAGATATTTTATTTTTTTCGAATTTCGGAAATAATCATATAAATTTCAATTGCAAAAAAGTATATTTTACTGGTGAAAATTTAATACCAGATTATTATGATTATGATTATGCGATGGCATTTATTTTTGATGATAATAATCCAAACTATTATCGCTTGCCTCTTTATGCTTTATATGATGATGTTAGCAAGTTATTAGTCAAAGATGACCCGATTGAGATATTAAAGAAAAAAACAAAATTTTGTAATTTCATATACTCTAATCCGACAGGCAAAAAAAGAAATGCCTTTTTCAAAAAATTAAATAAATATAAAAGAGTAGATGCTGCTGGCAGAGTTCTAAATAATACAGGATATTTGGTAAGAAATAAAAGAGAGTTTATTAAAGATTATAAATTTACAATAGCATTCGAAAACGAGTCATCTGAAGGTTATACAAGCGAAAAAATATTTGAACCAATGCTATCAGACACTATGCCGATTTATTGGGGCAATCCTTTAGTTAATCTTGATTTTAATAAAAACAGTTTTGTATTTGCTAATGATTTTGATAATCTGAACGATTTGGTAGATTATATTATTGAATTAGACCAAAATGATAATTTATATCTTGAAAAACTGAAGCAATCATATTTTAATGAAAATAAAATAAATTCTCATGTTAACAATGATAATATATTAGAATTTCTAGAAAATATCATTAATGATAAAAAGACTTTAAATGGAACAAAGTCTTATTTTTTTAATAGTAATAATGATTTGAAACTTTTTTATAAATTAAAACTAAAAACTCATTCTAACTTTTTAAATTATAGAAGAATTGGTAGGTTTGTTAGCTTAAAAAAACCAATAATGAGATTTAAAACAAGAAATCTAAAGTTAAAAGATTAGAATTATTCAACCAACAATTGCACTAACAAACAATTTATCTACAACCATAATATGATTAGAAATCCAATCTTTTAAAAAATTCATTAACTGTAAAGTAATTCTAACATTACCATCAATAAATTGATTATTGAATTCTACAACTTTTTGAGTAAATATTAGGTGTTCTTTAAAGTGCGTATCAAAACCACTAAAATTTACTTTTCTCATCAAATCTTCTTCAGTAGTAAAATGTTCAACTGAATAATTAATCAATTCTTGCAAGATTTCACCAAGCACTTCTTTACTTTTGCCATTATTCATTGCATCAAATAAATCATTAATTAGCATTACTAAATTTTGATGTTGTTCATCCACAATGGGAATTGAAGTTTCTAATTCATTATTCCAAATAATTAAGGGCATAGATTTTTTCCA
>CAIWET010000279.1 GCA_903911805.1 uncultured Ignavibacteria bacterium
ATTTGAAATATATGAAAACAAAGTCTATATATATATGTTCTGAATGCGGATATAAATCGCCAAGATGGCAAGGAAAATGTAGTAATTGTGGTGCTTGGAATTCTTTTATCGAGGAAACTGTTCAAAAAAATGATAAAAGTATTGAACGAAGTAGTTTTGCAACACAAAAAATTTACAAGCTTAAAGATATAACTGAGACCCAAAATTTTAGAATTAAAACAAACATTGCAGAGTTTGATAGAGTTCTAGGAGGTGGAATAATTCCAGGTTCTTTAATTTTAGTTGGTGGAGATCCAGGAATTGGTAAATCTACTCTTATGCTTCAATTATGTGCAATTTTAAAAGATTATTCACCGCTATATGTTTCTGGCGAAGAATCACTTGAACAAATTAAATTTAGATCAACTAGAATTGCAAATATTGATGAAAATTTAGAATTTATGGCTGAAACAAATATTGAAGAAATTTCGGCAGCTATTAAAAGTTCATCTGCACAAATTGTTATAATTGACTCCATTCAGTCTGTTTATACCGATAAAGTAGAATCAACCCCTGGAAGTATCCAACAAGTGAGAGAGTGTTCTTCACTATTGATGAATATAGCAAAAACTCAAAATAAAGCTATTTTTGTTATTGGTCACGTTACGAAAGATGGATATATTGCGGGCCCAAAAATTTTGGAACATCTTGTTGATACTGTTTTACAATTTGAAGGCGATAAAACATATAATTTCAGAATGTTAAGAGCCTTAAAGAATAGATTTGGTTCTACAAATGAAATTGGTATTTTTGAAATGACTGATACTGGATTGGACGAAGTAAAGAATCCTTCAGAAATCTTTTTATCGCATCGAAACACTCAAGACTCTGGTGTTGCCATTGTTGCTTCAATAGAAGGCACTAGGCCAATTTTATTAGAAGTTCAAGCTTTGGTTACAGGTGCGAATTATGGTACGCCACAACGAACCACAAACGGTTTTGATATTAGAAGACTACAAATGATTTTAGCAGTTCTCGAGAAGAGATTAGGCTTACTTTTAAGAAATAATGATGTTTTTATAAATGTAGCTGGTGGGTTATATTTAAATGATCCCGGAGTGGATTTGGCAATTGCTGCAGCTATAGTTAGTTCTTATAAAGATATTCCAATTGATTCTTCAACTGTAATTATTGGAGAAATTGGACTTACTGGTGAAGTAAGAGCAATCTCTAATATTAATTCAAGAATATCTGAAAGTGAAAAGCTTGGTTTTAGCAAGATTATTATGCCACAATTAAATGCAAAGAAAATAAACAAAACTAATAAAATTGAATTATTAGGGATTGATAGAATATCGGTTGCATTAACAGCTATTTTTTAATTATCTGAACATTTCCTTAAGCATACCCCAAGTTTTTCTTACAGAACTTACTGAATGGGTAACATTGATAGGATTTGTGTAAATTGATGAATTATCTTTACCTATAAGTTTTATTCTATAGGTGAAAATAGATTTTTGTTGGCTAGAATTGCTATTATTATTTGCGGATGATAAAGCAGTTTCATCAACGAATTTATAACTTGAAGGAAAACCTTTTGCAGAAAAAGTTGCAACTTTTGTAAAAATTTGACCTGAAGTTCTTTCGAGTTCATAAGATTTTACATAAGTTTCATCTGATGACTTCCATTCTAAAGTAATAACTTTACTATCAGAGGACGCATTGAACGACTCAATATTAATTTCAAATGCAAATACAATTGCACTGAAAACTATAACCAATATCAATATTAACTTTTTCATATTACAAAATTATAAAATCATTTTCAAACTACAAAATAAAAGACAAAAATAATTGCAAAAAGTTACAAATCACAGTCAATAAATAATATTATTTGACCATTTATTACATTTATTTCAAAATTATCACCTATTGAGCGATTTCTAGCTCCTTCTCTTACTCCAATTTCAAGGAAGTCATTTAATAAATTCCATTTCAAATTTTTAGTTAATAAATCTGCTTTAGAAATTGGAATTATTGATATTAATTCATTTATCTTAGATTTAACCTCAATATTCTTATCGATAATGAAACCTAATCTTTTTTTATCATAAAAGAACAGGTTTAATTTTTTTGAGAATTTTTTTAGAATAGAAATATTATTTAAAGTATGTTCCAATTGGCCACCATTAATCCCAAGTACCAAAATATTATTTAAATTATTCTGCACACAATAATTAAGAACTTTTTCGAAATCATTAGTTTCCTGGTCATTATCTTTAATAAAAGTTGTTTTGTTGTAATTTATTTCTTCGATATTTTCAATAGAATCAAAATCACCAATAACGATATCGGCAATTATTTTTAATTTTAAAAGTCTAAAAAAACCACCATCAGCAGCAAGAATTTTGTTTGAATATTTAACTTTGTTAATTTTTTTTGTAATTTTACTATTTAAACAAATAATATTGTCAAATCTCAACTCGTTTCTTTCAAATAGCATTATTTTCTCGATTCAGTTGATTTTTTGGTACTAATTAATTTTTTATAAATTGGGTCTGGCTCAATTTTAGAATAAGCGCCACCACTTACCATTTTAATATCTTCCACAGTATAAAATGCATTTTCATCAAATCCTTTAATAATGGTAATAACACTTTTAAGATTTTGTCTTAATATTACCATAAAAATTAATTTAACTTCACCTGAACTACCTTCTCCATCAAAAACTGTAAGTATATAGTTGTTTTTTCTTAAATATTCAATCATTTGAACAGATTGCTTATTTGTAATAATTCTCAAAATCACATCTCCTAATGATAATTTATTTTCAATTACCATTCCAATCCAATTTCCAACAGCAAAGCCAATACCCCAAGCTATATAATAATAAAAATTATTGAGATTTTTCATAACTTGGCCAGCAGCAGCAATCCAAATAAGAACTTCAAAGAAACCTAGAATAGGAGCTAAAGATTTATAACCTTTACTTACAAAAATAATTCTGATAGTACCGATGCTTACATCTAAAATTCTTGCAGTAATAATTAATAAAGGAATAACAACCCAAGCAATGAATGGATCATTGAGATTATCTATTAAATTCATCAATATTATTTTCCTTAAAAATTCAATATGACGAACTTAACTAAAATTATTAATAAATGTTAAATTCTAATAAATATATTACCTAATATTGGATCATTACTATTATGAGATAATATTTTCGCAATTGTATTTTCCCTAATTGTTGCTCCTGATGGCATTAGTTTTAAACCAGCATTAGTGATAATATCTCTTGAAAGAACCATTCCATCTTCTAATTCGTGAAGTTGGACAGGTTTTTCAGAGTTATTACTATCGGATTGATTAGAATTTGCTAAAAATTGTTCGAGTAAAATAACAATACGGTGATCATATAATCTTTTTGATTCTCTATAAATTATATCGAAAGCTTCTTTTTGTTCTTTTTTATGATAAACTTTTAATTCTTCAAAATCTAGAGCTACTCTAATAATTCTTGAACCCAGTGGTATTTGCCAAGATTGTAATCTTCCTGGAAATCCACTTCCATCGAAATTTTCATAAATATGATAAATAATGTCGCCGACATCTTTAAATCTTTTAACAGAAGATACAATGTCACGTCCAGAACTAGGTATTTGATACATTAAATTATTTGATATCTGACCATTAACCATAACTGGTGCTTTTAATAATTCATCAGTTAAAAATATTCTTCCAGAATAACATAAATGTGCAGCTATTTCAATATCTTGCAATTGTTCGTGCTCAATTTGATCAAAATGTTTAGCAATCCATACTGCCGTATTGGAAACTTTGGTTAATAATTCTTTAGATGATGGAATTCTAGCTTGTAAAAATTTAATAGAAAGAAGAGTCATATCTCTAACATCATTTTCTAGAATATCAGCTAATTCAATTAATAATCTGTTTTCCATTGCCAATCTATGCTGTAATTCTACATATCTTGAAGAAGAACGAAGCTTTACTAATAAATCATCTGGAGTAAATGGTTTTAAAATATAATCATCTACACCGTGCTCTAAAGCAGATAATCTTAAATCTTTATCAGAACTGGCTGTAATTAAAATAAAATATATGCTATTAAGATTTTCATTTGCTCTAATTTTTTTACAAAGTTCAATACCAGTATAAACAGGCATATTAACATCTGAAATAACAATTGAAGGTTGTTTTTCTTGAATTATATTCCAAGCTTCTAATCCATCGTATGCCGAAAAAACATCACTTTTCGGAAATGTTCTTTTTATTAAAGTTGTTAGAGCAGTTACTATATGCTGTTCATCATCAGCAACTAAAAAAGAAATTTCATTATTTCTATCATTATTACTCATGCTTAGTTTCACCTTTAATAGTTTCAGTATCTTTTTGCAAGAAATCGGTTGATTTTAAATTTTTTATTAAAATGCTAATTCTTCTATTTGAAACATCGAATGGATTTTCAGGGGTTAAGAGCTTTTTATCAGCAAACCCAGTTACTTTATCTATTTGTCCATCGAATAATCCATTAGTTTCTAATATTCGTCTTGAAGAATTTGCTCTATCTGCAGATAATTCCCAATTTGAATAATTTGCATTTTTTGCATATTTACGAATATCTGTATGTCCTTCAATATCAACAAAATTTGGAAGTTTGCCAATTTCTTTTGCCAAATTTATTAATATAAACTTAGCTTTTTCAGTAACTTTAGCACTTCCTACTTCAAAAAATAATGCATCTTTTGTTTCTAATAACTCAATTCTTAATCCTTCTTTTGTCATAATAATCTTGATAGATGAGAGAATTTCTTTGAGTTCAGGTTTTGATTGAATTAATTCTTTTAGAGTTTTTTCAATTTCATCACCAGCTTTTTTTACTATATCTTGGGCTTTGGCACTATCAATTTTAGCTTTTTCCATCAGTTTACTCACTAATGAATCTCTTAATTCAGGATTAAACTCCATAAAAGTTCCCTTGGAACTTCCGGGATCTGTACCAGAACCTGGTCCTTTACCTTGTTTAGGAGCTCCCATAATAATTTGCACAGGAGAACCCTGCGTAGTTTCAAACTTAAACGGACCAGGCTTGCTAAAATGTGAAGAAACTGATTCTTTTACTTGAGCGCTTGATGCCAAAATCCACATAACAATAAAGAAAGCCATCATAGCAGTAACAAAGTCTGCATAGGCAACTTTCCAAGCACCGCCGTGGTGACCATGTCCTCCGTGGCCTTTCTTCTTCTTTATTATTATCGGTTGTTCTTTACGAACTTGTTTATCGTCTTCTGACATAATTAATATTATTTTTGTTTAATTGCTTCTTCTGTTTCTTTAAATGTTGGTCTGAATTCAGGATCAATCGACCTTCTGCCATATTCTATAGCAACTGCTGCTGGGGCACCTTTAGCAAATGATAATAATGCTGCTTTTGTTACCTGTAAATATCTTGATTCTTTCATCATATTGTTTTCCATAGCTTTAGCTAATGGACCAACAAATCCATAACTCAATAATACGCCAAGAAACGTTCCTACAAGAGCAGAACCTACAGAAGAACCTACTGCTTCAGCACCAGCATTAATTTTACCCATCGTAATAATGATACCTAATACAGCTGCCACAATTCCAAGTCCAGGAAAAGCATCAGCAGTTGAACTCAATGCACCAGGCGGCACTGCTTCTTCTGCATGATGTACTTCTAAATCCAAATCCATCAATTCTTCTAAATCGTGTGCAGGAACACCACCAGATAAAATTACTTTTAAAGTATCGCATAAAAACTCTACGGCGTGATGATTAGATAAAAATGATGGATATTTACTTAAAATTGTACTACTCTCAGGAACTTCCACGTGAGGTTCCAATGCAATTAATCCTTCTCTTTTTGCAAATTGGAATAATTCATAAAGTAATTTTAATAAATCAATATAAGCTGGTTTGCTAACTTTGGCACCCTTCAATGTACCTAAAATTCCAGATATAACTTTTTTTACTGTATTCATATTATTAGCAATTAATAGAGCACCAATTGCTGATCCAATAATAATCAGATATTCATTCGGTACAAACAGGAATAGAGGGTTACCTCCGTGCCACATAAAGCCGACTATGATACTCCCTAATACGACTACAAAACCTATTATAACTAACATTTTAAAAACCTTTATTTTATTTGAATATTTTCACTTTTTTTATTAAAGCACTATCGTTTGGATTGATTTTTAACCCTTCCTCGTATGCATTTAATGCTTCAATTTTTTTATCTAATTTATTTAGAATATCTCCTAAATGCTCGTAAACTTCACTATTTTCTTCTCCATTTTCTATGGATAACTTTATATATTTCAAGGCTTCTTCAAAATCTTGTTTTTGATAAAGAATCCAAGCATAAGTATCCAAATATGATGGATTTTTTGGCTCTTTTTCTAATGCAATTAAAACCATCACTTTAGCTCTTTCTAAGTCAATTCCTCTTTCAGACAATGAAAAAGCAAAATTATTATTTGCTAAAGCATTCTTTGGCTCAAGTAAAATCGATTTTTCATAGGCAAAATCAGATTTTTCATAATCCATCAATCTATTGTAAGCTAAACCAATTTCTAACCAAATGTTAGCATTAGTGGAATCGTATTCCAAAGCTTCCTTATAAGTTTCGGCAACTTTTTTAAAATCTTTCCTAAAAAAATAAATTCCTGCTAAATTTTGATAAAATCTTAAATCTTTAGGATATATTTTTTTATATTTCATTAATATATCTTCAGCTTTTTCAATCTTCTCTTTTTGTCTATAAAAATATGATATTTCCAATCCAGCCTCTGGAATTGAATCACCGTGTAAATTCAATTTATCTAAATACTTATATGTGTTTAATGAATCCGTCAATTTGTCAAATAAATACATTGAAATCATATCAATATACCACGAAGGATATTGAGGATTTTCTGATAAATTTACAAATAATGGTAAATATTTTTTTATTGAATCATTATTATCACTTAGTAATGAAAGTCCGAAATTATAAAAAGCATTTGTATATTGAGAATTATCTAAAAATGGTTCGTATTTATTCAATAAATTTATTG
>CAIWET010000280.1 GCA_903911805.1 uncultured Ignavibacteria bacterium
TGCTCCTATTGTTTTTCCTTCTGGCAATTCTTGATTTAAATGAAGAGCAAGATATCTATAACTTTTTACTGTATCAAAATTGAAATATAACTCTCTAGTTTTACTTTTTGAAATAAAAAGCGTAACTATAATTAAAAAGGAGATATAAATTGCTTTATTGAAATTGAACATTTTATATACTTTATTTCCAAATTCAGCCGCTAATAATAGTAAAGGTAATACGATTGGAAACAAGTATCTGCCAAAATACCAATAAGCAGGTAAATATAAGACATAGACAGAAATTAATACTAAAGAGAAAACCAAAAGTATTTTATGATTGATTTTGGGAATCTTTCTTTCTTTAATTATTAATATCAATAAGAAAAGAAAAGCCATTGAAAGCTCAATATAATTATTGAAAATAAAATCAATAATAAATCTTTTGCTCATATTTAAGTAAAAGCCAATGAAATTACCTTCAATGCCTTCCAAGGCCATTATTCTTACAGCTTTTCCGCTGATTTGATATAAATCCCCAGTATAATAATTAGAATAAATCAACCAAGGAAGATAAATAATAATTGCTGTTAATATCGAATATACTATATGTTTAAAATTAGATTTTTTGGAATGATTTTCATCGGATCTTTTTAGAAATTTAGACCACAAAATACTACTATATATAAAAAATAAGAATAATCCAGAATCAACTCTTGAAAAAAGTGCAAATCCAGAGAACATTCCTAAAATCAGATAATTTCTAAGTGATCGTTTTTCTTTCTGAACTTTTAAATAATAATAATATGTCATCAATAAAAAGAAAAATGCAATCATTGTTTCAAGTCCATTAAGCGAAGTTGATATTATATAGTAATTAAAAATCCATAGAAATCCTGTTAGATATTGCGGAAAGTCGCTATGAGTACTGTTTCTAATGATTTTTAGAAGAAAAAATAAGCTGAGACAATCAAATATCATTAGTAATGCCAGAGCTAACTTAAGGCCGAAGTCTAAATCAGATGTAATCCAATAAATTGGTACTGATAAAAACACATAAAGAGGTTGAAAACCATTAGTAAAATTCTCTCCAGAAAGAGGTCCTTTGCCATCTGCAATATTTTTTGCAATTAGCAAGGAATAGTAAGTATCATCAACTGTTGTTTTTCCTTCGAATGAATCAATGGGATAAAGCAATAAAACACCTTTAACCAGTATATTCAAAAGGATCAATATGATAATTACCTTTTTATTCATATTTATATTTAATCGCCGAATTGATAATTTGAAGTGAAGTATTATATTTTTCTTCGAAATTTCCTTTAACTTCTATAAATTCAATATTATTTTCTTGAAGTAAACTTTTATGAGATTCTTCTAATTCTAATCTGCATTCCTGATTTAATCTAGTGCCATCCTGCACATATTGGCAATCGGATGTAAAGAATAAATATAAGTCAGATTTATTAATAGATATTATTTCATTATTCACTAGAAGCTCTTTATCAAATAAATATCTTGAATATGACTTAGTAATATTAATATCTGTATCAATAAAAAGTAATTTATTTGCATTTTTGGATTTATTTACAATTTCATTGCTATGTGCTTCGGCAATTTTAATCAAATCTTCAAA
>CAIWET010000281.1 GCA_903911805.1 uncultured Ignavibacteria bacterium
TAGACAAATTGACTTGATTACTGAAAGATCATTATCAAATAAATTTTTTATTGACGAAGTGAATAATTCAAAACAACTAATTTATGAAAATCAAAATTAAGAAATATCTACAAGATATAATAACTTCAATTGAATCAATTAACTCTTTTATTAATGGAGATTATAATTTTATTCACTATCAAAATAATAAATTATGAAGAAATTTGAAATTATATTTTTTTTAATTTTTACAGTTTTGTTTTTACTTTCCTGCACATCAAATGAATATGAGATTTTTGCTAAAAAACTCATAAAAAACCCAGAAAAATACAAAGAAATAGTTGATAGCTCAAAGTATATTCATAAATATTATCTGACTGTAAAAAAAGGTGATAGTGACCGCGATTTAATTGATGTAAATGAAGATATTAGAAATATAAAATACTTTAATAGTGAAACTTTTTTTTATACTACTTCTTCACAGCTATATGAATCCAGTAATATTGAAAATTGCAATGGATTGAATTGTAGAAAATTATCACTAGTTTTAAGTTCAAAAGGTTATAATTTAGAATTTATTTGGTATAAAACAAGTGACAGTACAGTTCATTATTATGGCACGAAATTAAAAGATACCAGAGCTTTACAAAAAGCTATGGAAAATGCAATACAACAAATGTATAAAAAATAATCAATTTCAATATTACATATGGCGAAAAATACTACGTTGCAGAGTGTTATGATTTAGCTATAGTAACTCAAGGAAAAACTCTCGATGAAACAGTATTTAATATTAAGGAAGCATTGAATTTACATTTAGAAGATGAGAATCAAATCCAACAATATTTTTATACAAATTAATCATAATCATTTATTAGATCTGATTTTAAAATTCTTATCAAATTTCAATTTTTATAATTTTCATTTCTTATTTTCGTTTATAATTTATATTTAGAAAGGGAAAGTTATGGAAATACAATTAACTAAAACACTGGAAAATCAACTTCAAAGAGCGTCTTTGATTTTAGGTTTTAAGCAACAGGAAATAATAAATAGAGCTTTAGCTTTTTATTTAGAATCAGTCAATTCTAAAATTGAATTTAAAAATGAATTGGATAGTTTTGATCAATTAAGTGATGAAGCATTTATTAATTTTGAGAAATCATTATGATTAAAGGTGAAATTTGGTCAATTGAATTACCTTCAAGTGATTTATCAGAACAAATGGGGTCAAGACTATCAGCGATTATTGCAAATGTAGACGCAGATATTGTCATTGTAATTCCGTTTACTTCCAACAAGCAAGCATTAAGATTTAAAAATACTATTCTAATAGAGCCAAATCTAGAGAATGGTCTGAAACAAGAATCAATTTTATTGGTATTCCAGCTTAGAGCAATTGACAAAAACAGAATAAAAAACAAGATAGGTATTTTAGATTCAAATACAATTAATCAAGTTGATTTGATGATAAAAGAAATGCTCAAAATTTAAAAGGACAGGCAGAATTGCTTGTCCTTTTTTTATATTAAATTTTTCTTTACTAAATGAATAATTATTTAGTATTTTTGTTAATAATTATAAATGAGTTAATTTAAAACAAAATGAAAATAATTTACATATTAGTATTATTTATTATAAGTAACTTTGCAAATAGTCAAAATCGAATTGTTGCCAGTAGTAATGATATTGTCAATTCTGGAGGATCTCTAAGTTATTCCATAGGATTAGTTGATTATTTATCAATAACTGATAGTATTTATCAATTGAATTGTGGTGTTCAAATTCCATTTGAAATGTTTGAAATTAAAAATTCTAATTTAATTAATAATTCCAATTATAATAAAATTTATCCAAATCCAACTTCAGATTTTCTTTACATTGAATTATCTGAAAAAAGTATTTTTGATTTAAAATATGAAGTTTATGATTTAA
>CAIWET010000282.1 GCA_903911805.1 uncultured Ignavibacteria bacterium
AGCATTTAAAAAGAAGACAGGTCTAAGACCTGTCTCTACAAATAATAATTCCACCATCGATTTTCCCCTCCTTTTATAAGGAGGGGTGGCAAAACGTGTATTCATGCACGTTTTGACGGGGTGGTCACTTTTATTCTACCAAGACACACACCCTAACCCCCTCTTGATAGAGGGGGAATTAAGAGCAAATAGATGCTGCACCGAAGTGCGGCATGACATACAAAGTAATTAACGTGATCCTTCACTTCGTTCAGGATGACAGCAATTGAAAAAAGACGCACATCAGTGCGTCTCTACAAAGATAAATTTATTCCTTTTCTTCAAGTCCCTCCCTTCAAGTGGAGTAGCGGTTCCTGAGCTTGTCGAAGGATAGGGTGGTGCGTGTGGAGGGCGATATTTTAAAAACGCGATTCTTCGCTTTTCTCAGAATCAACTATATGCAATTAAATTATGAATTTGAATAATTCGTCAATAAAATTATGAATTTGAATAATACGATCTATAGCAAAGTAATAATTTTAGGGGCAGGTCCGGCTGGCATTTCTGCTGCAATTCAGCTGAAAAGACTTGGTATTAATTTTATATTAATCAATGATTGCTCAGAAGTTGGTGGATTGCTTAAGAATGCTAATTTGATTGAGAATTTTCCATCTCATCCAAAAGGAATTAAAGCAAAAAAGTTAATCGAAAGTTTTGAAAATCATCTTAAGCACTTGAAAATTGAAGTAACTCCTTCTCAAATAACTTTAGTTGATTTTAGGAATGATAAATTCTATCTCGAATCCAATTCGGGTGATAAAATTACTTCATTTGCTTCCGATTATTTGATATTAGCTACAGGAACAAAACCTTTAGTTGATAAAAATGTAATTATGTCTAATGATGCCAGATCTCATATTAATTATGAAATTAAAGATATTCTTGATATTAAAAATAAAAAAATCGTAATTGTTGGTGCTGGTGATGCTGCATTCGATTATGCATTGAATCTTTCTAAAAAAAATGAAATAATTATTCTTAATCGCTCTGAAAAAATCAAATCTTTGCCTATTTTAGTTGAAAGAGCTAAAAAAAATAAGCGAATTGATTATTTAGAAAATACTTTTATCGATAAAATTGATTATTCTGATAATACATTTTTTCTGTCAGTCAGGAGTGATTCAATTGATTCGATTATTTGCGATTATTTGATTTATGCTATTGGTCGCGAACCGAATTATCCAAAATTTGGTTTACATTTAGAGAAAAGTTCAAGCGAGTTAATCAATAGTGAAAAGTTATTTTATATTGGCGACCTTGTAAATGGAATTGCTCGTCAAAGTTCGATTGCAATTGGTGATGGAATTAGAGCTGCAATGAAAATAAATTCTAAAGTTTAAAGTGCTTTTTTTACAAAGCCATCGGCAGTTTTAATTAATTCAATTGCCTCAATTTTACTAACTTTTCTAAAGTACATTACTAAAGCAGTTTTAACATTACCTCCAGCATTTTCAAGTAATTCTGCAGCTTGGTCATAGTCAATTCCGGTGATGGACATAACTGTTTTTCTAGCACGTTCTACTAATTTTTTATTGGTCAATTGCAAGTCAATCATTACATTGCCGTAAGTTTTTCCAAGTTTGACCATTGAAGCAGTGGTGAGAATATTCAATACTAATTTTTGAGCTGTTCCAGATTTCATTCGTGTGGATCCAGTTACTACTTCGGGTCCAACTTCGGGACAAATATAAATTTCTGATTTGATTCCGAGAGAAATTACTCTCTCTTTGGGAACAGTTGAAATCATTATTGTCGGAATTTGATTGTCGAAGCAATAATTTATTGCACCTTTTACAAAGGGAGTTCTGCCAGAAGCAGCAATTCCACATAAAACATCATTTTGAGTGATATTTTTTTCTTTTATTGCTGTTATTCCATTTTCTTCGCTATCTTCTGCTCCTTCTTGGGCAGCAAAAACTGCTTTTTCACCACCGGCTATTATTCCTTGAACCATCTCTGGATTGGATCCGAAAGTTGGTGGACATTCCGATGCATCAACAATTCCTAAGCGTCCGCTAGTTCCTGCTCCAATATAAAATAATCTTCCGCCATTCTTGAAATGAGAGTGAATTAAGTCAACTGCTTTTTCAATTTCTGGAATTACTTTTTCTACTGCCAAAGGAACAGTTTTGTCTTCATTATTGATTAATTCGATAATTTCTCTGGTGGTCATCAAGTCAAGATTTTCAGATGCAGAATTTTTCTGTTCAGTTTCTAAATTCGAGATTTGCTTAAATAGTTCGCTTTCAGCCATTTAAGACCTTACAAAAAATAGTAATAGAATTATAGCTAAGGATGAAGTATAAACAATTGTGGGTTCAACGAATCTTTGGTAAAATGATGGGACTTCAGCTTTTTCAGTTTTTTTATCGATTTCAATTACTTGATTATAATTTAAATCATTAGTGTTAATTGTATCAATTTTATCGAAATTATATTCAAAAACAGGAGTTTCATACCCTTCAAATAACTGATATTTTAGATAAATTTTAATATTGCGGATTATTAAATCCGGATGCAAACTATCAGTTATGGTAGAAATTGTAATCGGCTTATTATCCAAAATTATTAATTTTTTTTTGATAATTTGGTCTTTGAAAATTTCGTAAAATTTAACTTGTTTATAGACTGAATTAATTTTATTTTCGATAAACTCGTGTCCATAATTTTTAGCCATATAAACTAAAACGGTATCATCTTTAGAAAAGATATATTTCATCTCGGGTTTTTCGAATAAAGAATCGAGAGCAGTTTCGATTACTTTTTTAGTGCTGATTTTTTCAGCAAAAGAAAGCTCAGTGCAAAATAAAATCAATATAATAATTGAGAAAATTCTCATTTAACCGACTTTATTTTTAAATGCTATGAATGAATTATAAAGAAGTCTTTTATTGCTATAATTATTTGGTCTAATTCTGAGCCATCTCTTTTTATTAATCATTCTAATCTTGATTATTCTATTATAACCTCTAATTTTAAAAGCACGTTCGCGAGCAATTCTAATTCTAGCAATGTCTTTCAAATCGAATCTTTTTTCTTTTACTCTATTTTTTAATATAAAATAATCAGTTCCAATGATAAGTCTGCGGTTCATTAATTTATCTTTAATCAAACCAACAAAAGATATCAAAATAAAGAAAAGTAACATTATAACAACAGGATCTAATAAATTGATATGAAATACTCCATCGAGGAATGAACCTCTGAATAATCCATAAATGAAAATTGCAAGTGCATAAGCTGCAATAAACTGCCAATAAAAATCTACTCTTTTAGTAAATTCTATCGTATTTTCGTTCAATATTTCGTTTTCTTCCTGCATTTCAATTTCAATTATTCTTACATATTACAAAATTAATATATATTATAGTGATTTCAAAATTTAATTTTCAATCTTACTGTAATTTACCCATTAATAATTTTAATTTTGTTTCTACAGCTTTCAAATTATAGCCGATATTGCTAAATCTTGTAAGCGAATTTTCGTACATTAATTGAGCATCTCTCAGCTCAAGCGATGTAGTTTGGGATAATTTTAATCTCTCGATTGAAAGAAAAAGATTTTCTTTTGCAAACAGCTTAGTTTCTGCTTCAATTTTTAATAATTTCTTTTGGGTATTGTAATTTGCCAAAGCATTTGCAAAATCATTTTTTAATTTTGCTTTAATTTGATCGTATTCCAATTTGTAAGAAATATAATTCAAATTGGCAATATCTTGTTGGCGAGTGATATTTCCACCTAAATAAATAGGATAAGTAAGCACTGCGCCAATCTGTGGACCAGTTCCTCGATTGTAATTTACTAATCCGGTTGAGGTTTGTGTGATGTTGAAATTATATCCAGCATTTAAGGAAATTGTTGGTAAATCCAATGCTTCAGTTTCTTTAACTGATAATTTTGCAATTTCCATCTGTTTTTGCAAAATCGAAAGCTGATAATTGTTCTCTAAAACAGCTTTTTCAGAGGCGACGCTGTCAATTTCAGAAAAAACAAATTCACCATCAATTTCGATATCTTGCTCATTGAAATTTATTAATTCAAGCAAATTCCTTTTAGCTTCTTTGATAGTGTTTTCTTGCAAAAGCTCATTTTCGCAATGAGTGTTATAATCTATTTGTGTTTGCAATAAGTCAGTTTTAGCTGAAAGTCCAGAGCTGAAACGAGTTTCATTGATAATCAATCTTTCTTTTGCTAAAGATTTGATTTCCTGAATATTTTTCAAAATTTGTTTTTGTCTGATGATATCGTAAAAAGCAGTTGTAATATTAGCAACCGCATTTTGAATTGTATTTTGGTAGCTCAGTTCACCTAATTTCTCTATTTCATTCAATCGTTCTTTGGTGACAAACATTTTGAAACCATCGAAAACAGTCCAGTTCAATCCAACCCCAGATGTTAAAGCAAATGTTCCATTCGCGCTATTATCAGAAATATTCCCGTTTGAGTATTCAAGATGAGTATTATACAATGTATAAGTTGGAATAACATTTAAATTAATGTTTGGATTCATTCCGGCATTACCGGCAGTATTATTAGTTTTGCTGATATTGACGTCAATTTTCCCTAATTGAATATCATAATTATTTTTCAATCCAATAGCTATTGCATCTTCAATCTTCATCGATTTTTGAGAATAAAGATTCGATGAAATCAAAAGTAAAGCAAACAAAATCAGGTATTTATTTTTTGAATTCATTTTATATAGATTTTCCATTTTCAACATCAATTGTTATAATTTCTTTATCTTTTGTTTTTGCCAAAAGAATATACATCATAGGAACCACATAAAGCGTCAATACAAGGGCAAACAGCATTCCACCAACAATCACTATGCCCATTGGGATACGACTCTTAGCGCCTGCTCCGAGTGCCAATGCGATTGGCAAAGCTCCCAAGACAGTTGCGAGTGAAGTCATAAGAATTGGGCGAAGTCTTGCAGTGGCAGCATCAACTGCCGAATCAAACTTGCTTATGCCTTTTAATTGTTTCTGATTTGCAAATTCTACAATCAGGATTCCATTTTTCGTGACGAGTCCGATTAACATAATCATTCCGATTTCTGAGAAGATATTAATTGTCTGCCCAAAAACCCAAAGCGATAAAAATGCCCCTGCAATTGCCAATGGCACAGTCATCATAATAATGAAAGGATCTCTAAAGCTCTCGAATTGGAATGCAAGTATCAAATAAATTAATACTAATGCTAACATAAGAGCAAAAGAAGTATTTCCAGAGGATTCCTTGAAATCGCGACTGGTTCCAGCTAAATCAATTCTGAAAGAATCATCAAGAACTTTTTTGCCGATTCTGTCCATTGCCTCTAATCCTTCACCAATAGTTTTTCCTGGTGCAAGCGAGGCATTAATTGTTGCTGCTTTATATCGATTGAAATGATATAACGATGGTGGATTACTTGTTTCTTTTATATTTACAAGATTGCTTAACTGAATAAGTTGACCTTTTGAATTTTTCACATAAAGATGAGTCAAATCTAATGGCTCACTTCTATTCCCTCTGTTAACCTGCCCAATAACCTGATATTGCTTGCCATTCCTTAAAAAATATCCAAATCTTTTACCACTCATTGCTAATTGCAAAGTATTGGAGATGTCTAAAACACTCACTCCAAGGTCAGTTGCTTTCAATCTATCAATATTCACCTGAAGTTCTGGTTTATTGAATTTCAAATTTGCATCCACAGTTCCAAAAGTTGGATCTTTTCTTGCTTCATCTAGGAATTTAGGCAAAGCTGCTTCAATTTTATCAAAATCAAGATTTTGCAAAACATATTGAATTGGTTGAGCTGATCCAGATGACATTGAAGTAGAAATAGTTTGTTCCTGATTCGAAAAAACTCTTGCTTGTGGCATTTTTTTATAAATATTTGAAATTCTGTTGTAAATTTCTTGCTGAGATGCTTCTCTTTCCGACGGATCTGAGAGAATTAGATTAACATTCCCTGTATTTGTTGCTCCCAAACCAAATCCAGGAGTAGTCATAGAGAAAATGATTCTTGCTTCTGGAACATTTTCAATAGCAATTTTTGTATAAAGCTCAGTTAACTGAAAAGTTTGATCAAAATCGGTTCCTTCCGGAGCAGTAAGAGGATTTCTGATAATACTTCTGTCCTCCAAAGGAGCTAATTCAGATTTTAATGAATTTGAGAAGATATAAATCATTCCAAAACAAACAAAAATAATAATTCCAGCAAAGATTTTATGCTTTACAAAATACTGTAATGATGAATGATAAAGGCTATCTAATTTAACAAAAAATGGTTCGGTCATTACGTAAAATTTTGACTCTACGTGATTCTTTTTGCCTAAAAATACATTTAGAACAGGGGTTAAAGTAAGTGAAACAAAAGCTGAAATCAATACAGCACTTCCCACAACTATTCCAAATTCTCTGAATAATCTTCCAGTAAAACCTGAAAGGAAAATTACGGGCAAGAATACAATCGCCAAAGTAATTGAAGTAGAAATAACTGCAAAAAAGATTTCGCGAGTACCTTCTTTTGCCGCAGTCATTCTGTCCATTCCTGCTTCAACTTTTTTGAAAATGTTTTCGGTAACCACAATTCCATCATCCACCACAATTCCCGTGGAAAGAATTATCCCCAGCATCGTCAGAATGTTAATGGAAAAGTCAAGCGAATACATAACAAAAAAGGTCGCAATTAGCGAAACAGGGATATCAATTAACGGACGAAGTGCAATCACCCAATTTCTAAAAAATGCATAAACAATCAATACTACAAGTAAAATTGCAATTAATAAGGTTTCTTGTACTTCAGTGATTGATTTTCTAACAAATCTTGTTTTATCTATACCAATATCAACTGCCATACCTTCTGGCAGAGTCTTCTTAATTTCTTCTAATCTTTTATAAAATTCGTCTGCAATTTCTATATAATTTGCACCCGGCTGAGGCACTAATGAAACAGAAACACCAGTAATACCATTTACTTTGAAAGATGCTTCCTCATTCTCGGCACCAATCATCGCTTCGCCAATATCACTGAATCTGATAATTTTGTTGTCGTTTTGCTTAACAATTAAATTATTGAAATCTTGTTCGGTATTTAATCTACCAAAAGTTTTAATTGTTAATTCAGTTGAATTTCCGCGAATTTTACCAGCTGGCAATTCAACATTTTCTCTTGAAAGTGCATTCAAAATATCTTGCATTGTAAGATTATGAGCAGATAACCTTGCTGGGTCAATCCACAATCTCATTGATGGTCTTTTTTGCCCAAATACGTTTACTGCACTAACTCCAGGAATAGTTTGAAGCTTTTCTACTACCACATTTTCAGCAAATTCGCTAAGCTCAGTAACCGTCATTTTTGTACTAACCAATGGCATAAATATGATTGGGTCACTATTAGCATCAGCTTTTGAAACACTTGGAGGAGCATCAATATCCTGAGGAAGGCTTCTGATTGCTTGGCTTACTTTGTCGCGAACGTCGTTTGCGGCTTTTTCCATATCATTGCCAAGTTCAAATTCTACAGTTATATTACTAACGCCTAATGAAGAAGTAGAAGAAATTGATTTGATTCCCTCGATTCCATTAATTGCTTTTTCTAGTGGTTCTGTGATCTGGGATTCTACAATTTCAGGATTTGCCCCCGTATATTGAGTCCTTACGTTCATTGTTGGTGGGTCAATAGCAGGATATTCTCTAACTCCTAGGAATGTGTATCCAACTACTCCGAAGATAATCAGCAAAATATTGAGTACTATTGCTCCAACAGGTCTATTTAATGAAAAATCTGATAATGTCATAATTATTTCACTACCGCAAATTTTAACGGACTACCTTGTTTAATAAAGAGAACACCAGTGACTACTAAAGTATCGCCAGGATTGATTCCGGAAATTACTTCTACGTCTGATGCTTTTCTAACGCCTGTTTTAATCGTAACTTGCTCTGCAATTCCATTTCTGCTAATGAAAACTTTTTTCTGGTCACTAACTGGAATAATAGAAGAAGTAGGAATCATAATTGCATTTGGCTTAGTTGCAAGATTTACTTTAACTTTTGCAAATGCTCCTGGTACTAATCCTTTAATATCGCCACTGATGAAAGCTCTAACGTTTAAATTTCTTGATTCTGATTCGATCTGAGATTCTCTTGCAATTACTTTTGCTTCATATATATGGTCATTGCCAGTTACCTGCAAAGATACTCTTGTGCCATTTTCAATTTCAGAACTATATTTTTCAGGAATACTAAAATCCAATTTTAAAGTGCTAATTGCTCTAATTGAAGCAATTACATTTGCAGGAGTGATATATTGACCTGGGCTGATTTTCTTTAATCCAATCACACCAGCATAAGGGGCTCTGATTTCTGTTTTTGAAATATTAACTTTAATAATTTCAATTTGAGCTTTTAGATTATTTATTTGCAAATAACTTGCATCATATTCTTGCTGGCTAGTGCCATTAACCGCCAAAAGAGCTTTCATCCTTTTTTCGGTATTTTCGGCGATTTTTAATTGGGTTTCCACCATCTTTAATTGAGCTTGTAAGTCTTCATCAAAGATTTTTACAAGCAATACTCCTTGAGCAACGGCTTTACCTTCTTCAAAATTTATTTTTATTACTTTTCCTGAAATTTCAGGAATAAGATTAGTTTCTTCAAAAGCAGCAACAGAACCAGATACTTCAATATCTTGGTCTAATACACTCGGTTTGGCAACAATACCCTCGATTTGGCTGATAAGTTTATTGAAATTACTTTCAGTCTTTTTCCCTTGGCTATTTAAACTATAGCGATACCAAATCAAAACAGCTAAAGCTGCAAGAACAACAATAATCAATATTATGGCAATTTTCTTTTTCATTTTCAAATAACATTTAATAAAATCAACAATATGATTACAAAATTAAATAAATTTATTAATAAAACAGTTATGTCTAAATAAAATAGCAATAAAATCATTAATAAAGATGTTGTCTCAAAAATGTCATTTCGAACGATGTGAGAAATCCAGGGTTCTCATAAGTTTTTGTTTTACTAGATTCTTCGCTACGCTCAGAATGTCGAACAGGATATTCTCTATATAGAAGATTTTAATGTTGTACTTTGTTATTCACCCATAATTGTAATGGTAATTGTGCGAGGACGTGAGTTTTCGCGGTGTTCGCATAAGTAGATGCCTTGCCATTGCCCTAAAAGTAATTTGCCATCTTTGACAGGAATATTTAATGAAGCACCAAAGATTGATGCTTTTATATGAGAGGTCATATCGTCTGGTCCTTCATCGGTATGAGTGAAATATGGAATATTATCTGGAACAAGCTTAAGAAAGAAGTTTTCCATATCATTTAAAACAGAATTGTCAAAATTTTCATTAATGCTGAGCGAAGCACTTGTATGCATTATGAATAAATTTGCAATTCCCATTTTAAATTTTTTTAATTCTGTGATTTCATTCAAAATAAATTCTGTAATTAGATGAATGCCGCGTGTCATTTTTGGCAAAGTTATATTTTTTTGATATATCATAAAAGTATTTTCCAAGAAAATTATAAATAATCAGTCTTTTAAAAACAAGTAAAGAAGCAAAATTATAAAGAAATTTTTAATAAACAATAATTTTATTTATTTTTGTAT
>CAIWET010000283.1 GCA_903911805.1 uncultured Ignavibacteria bacterium
AATCAATTTTATTATTCCAACTCTCAACTACTCCAGAGTTATTTTCATATTTTACAATTTCTCCAGAATAGAAATTATTCTTCTTTAATTCAATATCAAATATTGGAAATTGTTTTTCTGGAATAGCTCTACCATTTGATTTTAATAATTGTATTATTCCTGGAGTTTCACCAGAAGTTATGAAATTTTCTAAACTATATGTTATATTTGATTTAGATCCACCTAGAGAAGTGGATACTCCAATTAATTCAAATAATTGATAATTATAATCTTCAGAATTATAACCAGTGCCAGTTGAATTTACACCGACATTAACATTTTCAATTAATACATTATCTCCAATCTCAAATGGGAAATCTTGTGGATTACTGAAATCTTCAGACAAATATAATGTAGTATGTTTTGTTGTATCATTATATGATATTGAGTGAATACCAACACCATTTGAATTGTTTATTGGTATAATTCTTGGAATTGTATTATAAATTCCATATGTATTTTTCAGAATTTTTACTTCTGTTGCACCGAGAACGAATTGTAAATCAACATCGTCTATTATTTTGTTTGTGTATGCATCTATTACTATCAATCCAGGTGGAGAAATATAATTTCTACCACCAGAAGAAATTCCAATTTTAGAGAATGATGATAATGGGTCTACATTTAATATTTCTGGTAGATTAGCTACTGGACGTAATGTAGAATCTGTAGGATAATTGAATCCAATATCTTGTATTTTATTATCTAATATTTTACCAATAATTTCTTCCTTTACCTTAAGAATTGCCCCAGAACCATATTGAGAACTTACGCTACTGATTCCTGGGATGGTTTTATATCCAATTCCACTATTAGTGATGTTAATTTTTGATATTGAACCTGTGGCCGTTTCGGATGTAGTTTGATATGTTATTATTGCATTTGTATTATCATATGTTGTTGATTCTGGTGATTCAAAAATTGTAAAAGTAAATGTTGTTGTACCAATACCAGAAATTGAATGGTTTCCGGTATAAACACTATTAATGACATTTATTTGATTGTGGTTTTTTACGTCTAAATCATTGACAATACCAAGTTTTGTATCTGTATTTAAATCTATATTCGTTGGTGTGAATTTATAGTATAAAATATTTGGAATTTGGTCACTCAATTGAATTGAAACATTGGCAGTTGAATCTATTCCTATTTTACCAGATTTAATTACTTCAAATTTACTTGTCGTTTTAGATGAATATAATTTTGTATTAAATTCTGAATCAATATAAAAATCAAAATCAAATGCGGTATATTTGATTGCTCCATTAACAAATGATAAAGTTGAATCAGATAAATCAAATTTTAAAGTATTATTTTTTCTAATATTTACTATTGGATTTATTTTTGAAATAGTTCCACTTGATGCTGTTGTTATATTGATGGTTGTTGGATAATCACCATCGAGTTGTGATTTTTCAGAGACTAATTTTATTCTATTATTATCATAAAATATAACATAATATATCTTTTCGTTTTCAAGTCCACCCGAGGAAGAAGACGAAGTATGTATTACTTTATCTCCGGTTATAAGACCGTGATTTACTATCTGAATAGTATTAT
>CAIWET010000284.1 GCA_903911805.1 uncultured Ignavibacteria bacterium
CCGCTTGTTATGCTGACAATAAATGATTTGAAGATGGGGGGAGCATCGGCACCGTCGTCTTTCGAGCTGCTCAAAGTCCTTATAGAGAAGGTTTATGAATATTAAAAGACTATATTTAGCATTACTTGCTATTCTCTTTTTCACTTTTTTGAATAACTTTGCGATAGCTAAGCCTACAGCTGAGCAAATGTTATTTAACTCAGCTCAGGGCAAGGAATTTGTTATCGCAATTCCGGCTAACGAAGGTCACGGTATTTCCGTACACGCTTTGGAAATTTACGTTACTTCTTCCAAAGATTGTATGGTACAATTAACTATGCCTGCTGGTGGTGTAATTACAAAAGCCGTAAAAGCTATGCAAATTACTACATTTTCTACTTTAAATTCCAATGAAATTGGTTGGGATTTGGAAGTTATTGATAGCCAAAGACCATTAAGTCAAGCAGTTATACTAACATCAGCACAGCCAATCTCAGTTTATGTTTTAAATTCTAAAACTACTACTTCTGATGGTTTTTTAGCTGTACCAACTTCAGCTTGGGGTAAAAAATATTATCATTGTTCATATTATGATTTTAAAGAATATACTGATTTAAAAGGTGGATTTATTGTTGTTGCATCTCAGGATGGAACAAAAATTTCAGTAAATCTAAAAGGTAGAGGTTCTGCTTTAACTGATAAAAAATCTAAATTAGGTACATCTTTATCTGCAACCTTGAATAGAGGTCAAATTTATATGGTGCAAGGTGATGGTTCTTCCAGAGGTTCATTTGATTTATCAGGTACTAGTGTAATTGCAACTAAACCTGTTGGATTAGTTTCTTACCACCAAAGAACAATGATTCCATCTTATGATATTTGGAATGGTAGAGACCATTTAAGTGAAATGTTAATCCCAGTTCAGGCTTGGGGTAAAAAATATACAACAATTGATTTTAAAAGAGATAAAGGACAAGGCGACTTTTTCAGAATTATGTGTTCAGAAGATAACACTAATTGGAAATGTACATATTATGACCCTAAAGATGGAAGACCATTAGGTAACCTTGGTGGTACATTGAAAAAAGCCGGTGACTTTGAAGAATACAATGAAACTGTAGCTAAATTAGGCGCAGACCAAAAGGGTGTTATTGGAACTTCTGTTTGGGAAGCTGATAAACCTATTCAAGTTATGCAATATGCATATTCATCAGAGTGGGATGGAAATCCGATTTTCGATCCTTTTCAGGTTTTAGTGGTTCCTGAAGAACAATATATTCCTTCAACTGTATTCCAAACTCCTGCAAACCAGGCATTTACTACAAATTGGTTTAATATCATTGCTAAGCACGATACTAATGATGCAACTTTTGAAGATTTGAAATCTATTAAAATTGATGGTAAACCAGTTTGGGTAACTAATCCTCAATTTTTATTCAATAAAGTTCCGAACACAAGTTTATATTGGGCTAGATTAGCAACATTCCCTGGCGCTCATAACATCAAAGGAAATGGTATAAAATTTGGTGGATATATCTATGGATTTTCAAGTTATGACTCTTATGGCTGGCCTGCTGCAATGGCTATCAATAACACAAGTGAAGTTGATACTCTTGCACCAGAGCTAACAAAGAAAACTGAGTGTGGGGATTATGAATATCACGCAACCGAACTTAGAAACGGTAAAGATGGTGACAATCCTATGCAAATTGACCAGGGATTATATCACATTGAATTAGATGATTCATTATCATTCAATTATAATCTTGATACTTTAAACTTTAACACTGAACCACATTTGTATGAATATACTTTCCAAGTGAAAGTAATTGATAAAACTAAAAAAGGTTTAGCAGTTATTCATGTGGCAGATAGATATGGAAACACAACAACTGACAGTGTTAGTTGGGAACCTGCTACTTTAGCATTAAATCCAAAAATTGTTAATTTTGGAAGAGTAAGAGTAAAAGGAACTAAGAATCTGATAGCTCAACTCAAAAATGAATCCGATAGTGTGATTGTAATTTCAGAATTGAAATTGAAAATTTCTGATGAATTTAAAATCTTGTCTGGTACAACTCCTCCTGATATTACATTGAAACCAGGCGATATACATAATATTGTTATTTCTTATAATCCTAAAGATGAAACTGTTGATACAACAAAGATTGATATTGATTCAATTTTAATCAAAACAGTATGTATTAATTATGCATTCCCAGTAAAAGGATTAGGCGTAATACCAAAAATCACTGTTGAAGATTGGAATGCAGGCTCAGTATTAATTAATAATCAGACTTGTAAAGAATCTGGTTCCACAAAGATTGGTTTAGCAATCGATAATCCTGGAACTGATACTTTACATATAGTTGATATTAAAAATGTTGCAGCACCATTTTCATTATCTACTCCAACAAATCCTCCAATGCCAATTATTATTCCTCCAGGAAAAACAGTTTATTTGGAATCAATTTGCTTTAAGCCAACAGAACCTAAAGATTATACAATTGATGTAGAATTTGTTTGTGATGCTGATATGGGCGATCCAAAAAATGACAATGTTTCAAATTGGAAAGGAAAAGGATTAGCTCCTGGACCTTATATCACTTCTTATGATTGGATGGAAAGAAGAGTTAAAACAGTAAACGATTCAGTGTTAATTCTTAAAAATAGCGGAACTTCTACTATCAATGTTATTGGATTAAATACATTAACTAATCCAAACTTTAAAATTGTTAGTACTGATCCAGTATTTGACAGCGGAAATCCTGCAAGATTAGCTCCTGAAACAGCTTCTGCTGGTTTAACAGAAATTAAAATTTATGTTAATTTCACTCCTCAAGCTGAAGGTCCAACAACAGCAGATGTTATTCCAGAATTTGATCCTAAAGATGGTATTATTGCTGGTTCTGTTGTAGGAACTCTAAAAGGAATCGGTATTTTACCAAAAATCGAAGTTGTTGGATGGCATTATCCAACTCCAATTATGATAAATACTGTTTATCCAACAAAAGGCTATATTACTATAAAATCTACAAGTACAACAGCTGACTTATTTATCGAAAAAATATTACCATTTATTGGTCCAGCTGCTGCAGAATTTACATTAGATACAATTTCTCCAACAAACTTAGTATTAAAAAGAGGAACTTCAATTACTATTCCTGTAATATTTACCGGCAAAGGTTTATTAGACAGAAATGCAACTGTAACAGTTGTTTCTGATGCTGCTGAAGGTCCTAAAGTAGATCCAAGAGTAAATACAACTGGCGATTTATTAGGTCACGTATTCGAAACTGGCGCTAAAGTTGATTCATTGAACTATGGCAACGTTTCATTATGTCTAGCACCATCTTTGAGATTCTTTATAAAGAATTTAAGCTCAACAAATACTCTAAGAGTTGATTCTGTTAAGCTAGTAAGTGGCGATATCGCTAACTTTGAAGTTAAAGAGTCATTCCCATTAACAGTTAATCAATTTGCTCAAGCTAATCCTGCAGTTACATTTAAACCAAATGCAGCTAGAAAATTCTCAGCTTTATTGAGAGTTTATACTGAAATTGGAAGTGATTACTATGTACTTTTAGAAGGAACTGGTTATACAATTCCTGCTGAAATCAGCTTACAAAGATTCTCACTTAGCGATGGTATTATTCCTGGTGGAATTACTAGAATGAAAGTAAGTTTGAAATCACCAGAATGGAATAAAGCCGGAGTTCAGGATATTAAAGTTGAAATCAAATATAAAACTAATTGGATGAGATACGATAGCAAATTTGCTTTGGGTAATATCACAGACAACAGCAAATGGACTTATACATTCGCTGAACAAGTTGTTGACGCTACATATAGCAAATTAGTAATTGAAGGACACGGAACAACTGACATCACAGGAAACGGTGATTTATGTACTCCTGAGTTCTTAATATTATTGTCAAACACTAAAGAATTTGAACCTGAAATTAGTGTTTCATTCTTTGATAAAGACAATTGCATTGTACCAACTACAAATCCAGGTCACGTAATTATGAATACTTGCGTTATTGACTTAAGAGCAATTGTGCTTAATCCAACAGATTATAATTTACATTCAATTGAACCAAATCCAGTATCTGGTAGTAAATTCAATGTGAAATATGATTTGGGATTAACTGCTGAAACTAACTTATCACTCTATAATTCAAATGGCGTGTTAATTCAGACAATTGTAAACGGTAAGCAAGAAACTGGGACTCATAGTATTGATATTGATTCACAGAATTTATCTTCAGGATCATATTTCTTGAAATTAAGTTCAGGTCCATATTCAGATACTAAATCAGTAATAATTGCAAAATAATGCAATTTTGATTCAAAAAAACAAAAAGCCCAAGTCAATTAAGATTTGGGCTTTTTTTGTATATAAATAATTAGTTTTAATCCCAAATAACTTCGACTTCTTTGATATTATCAAATAAACTATCACTAGAAATTATTGGAATTCCCATCCATATTGCTGAAGCTAAAATCATTCTATCGTGTAATTCATAAAAATCTATTTTACTAGCTGTTTTAATAATTTCAATATTTAGGTCAATAATTTTATAACCAGAATTTATGGATATTTGATTTAATGTTTCTTCTAAATTGATATTAATTCTCTTTCTTTCTGAAAGATACATTATTTCCATAAAAGAAATAGTAGATATTGCAAACTCGCAATCTGAGGTATCAAAAGATTAGAAAACTTTCTTAGCTCTTTTTCCAATCTTTCCTGAATTTGAAAAATATCTAATTATGGCAACTGTATCTAATAAATACATCATAACTCTTTATTGTCCAAATTGTTAAATATGTTTTTTCTTAATGATCTTATTTCAGAATCTAAATCAATATTATCTAAATATAAATTATCCCAAATCCCTGCTAAGCTGATTTTATTAGATGAAGTTGTTTTTAAATCTGAATTTCTTAATATAG
>CAIWET010000285.1 GCA_903911805.1 uncultured Ignavibacteria bacterium
AATTCCATTGATTTTTCCATTATAACCTCGTTAAAGCAATAATTACACCCAATACAGATACTATTTGAGCAGTAACTGTTAATAGGTTTAAATAAGAAAAGTCGGTTTTGGGTGGAATAAGAATTTTATCTCCTGGCTCAATTTTGTAATTTTTATTTTTAGCTAAAAATTTTGTTTGAGATTTTAATTTTACAATCAAAACAGAACTTTCATCTGCATTATATCCGAAACCTCCAGCTTGATTGATATAATCCAAATAATCAGCATTTTTCTTAAATTTCATAATTCCAGGATTATTAACCCTCCCCTGCACTTCAATAAAGTCTCTATATTTTGGAACATATATTGAATCTTTATTCATCAATACAACATTATCTTGAGAATTACTATCTTTTATAATTTTTGAAAAATCTAATGACATAAGTGCTTTTTGTTCATTCACTCTTGATTGATAATATAGATTTTCAGTTTCAGTTCTTTCATTAACAGTTAATTTGCCAATTCTTTCCATCTCAGCTTCATCCCACTGAAAAAACTCCCATCTAGTAATATTTGTTTGCTCAACATCCCCATCTTTTGTAAATCCACCTGCCAATTCTAATACATCAGAAATACGCATATTGTCTGAAATTGCATATCTTCCAGGATATTTAACTTCACCTGCTATTGATATATATTTAGGTTTCTGCCATTTAGCAATTTTTCTTATATAAATTCTATCACCATCTTTTAATGGAAAATCCCCAACTAAAGGTTTTTTATCATTAATTGATTCTTTCCAGGAAGATAAATTTACATATTTTTTTATAATGTTTGTTCTTTCATCATTATAGCTAATATATTCAACCGAATCTAAAAAAGAAGTGTTTAAAAACCCTAAACCAAATTTAATCAAAGTCGATAAAGAATCTCCCTCAACAAATTCAAATTTTCCTTCAAAAGAAACTTCACCAGATATTTCAATTACTGAATTCTCATTAGAAGCCGGAATTACGATGTGATCTCCACCTTGCAAATACGGATTCTTATCTTTATCACCGAAATTATAAAATCTAAGCAAATCAACATTGATGATTTCAGCGCCATCATTTCTGATAATTTTAATTTTTCTTAATGAGGAATTAAATTTTAACCCACCAGCTTTATCAATTACTTCAGACACTCTATCAACTGAAGTTGCTGGAACTGTTATAGGTTTTGAAATTAAACCACCAATACTAATTTTGAATTTTTTTAATTCTTTCAATAAAATTGAAATGTCTGAATATTTGAGTATAGTACTAACTTTTTTAGTTATTAATTCTTCAGCTTCTTTAAGAGTTTTTCTTTTTAAATCAACAACTCCAACATCAGGAATTATAACTCTTCCTTCAGGAGAAATAGTTAAATCGTATTGTTTTGTCTTGGGACCGCCAATAATTGATAATGCGATCACATCGTCAGGACCCAAAATATACTTTTCAGGATCAATCTCTTTTTCTAAAAGTCCTTTATTTTCTCTGATAATATTTTGTGAATTCTGAATTGCCAAAGTATCAATAGAAAATTTTGATGCTCCAGTAATAAATTCATTATTCAACTGAGATTTTAAATTAAACATCATCAAGAAAAAGAAAGAAAAATAAACAATTATCTTTTTAAACATTATAATTTCATATTATTAATAAAAACAATTTGC
>CAIWET010000286.1 GCA_903911805.1 uncultured Ignavibacteria bacterium
ATTAGCTCTTAAATCAAAACCAGCACTGACACCTCCATTAAATAAACTATTTTCTGTATCGATTAAAACACCCGAGTTTTTAATCCAATAATTTGATGAAATCATGATTTATTCTTTTTTAAATATATTAATACTACCTTTCCCATAGACGCCAAATAAAGCATCAAAAACTCCATATAAAATCGCTTTACTTAAAATAATTTTTTTGGTAAAAATCAAACGTGAAATATCTCTTACAGACTTCGACATGAAATACAAAACAAACCTCTTAAAATTGGGACTATTCTTTTTCATGAATAACCAACGATTTCTAGTCATTAAGTAAACCATTATAGGGGATGCTTCACCAAACGAAGATGATACTTTATGCCATACAATTGATTTTGGACACCAAACTACTTTCCAATTATTTCTTTTTGCTCTAGCACATAAATCAGTTTCTTCAAAATAAATAAAAAAACGTTCATCTAAAAAACCTATTTCCAACAGCAACTCTGATTTAATTAACATACCAGCCCCCGCAACTTCGTCAACTTCTTCAATAACAGATTTATCAATATTAATGATTTTCCCTGCACGACTATCATACATATCTCCAGTTAACCAATTTGCTTGACCACCAGAAAACCAAATAACATTTGATGGCTCAAAATAAAAAACAGAAGAGCCGACAATACCTATTCCAGAATCTGAATTTGCAACATTTAAAACCTCATTAATGAAATTTACTTCAACCTCAGTATCGTTATTTAGTAAATAGATATATTTATACCCTAAATTAACAGCATGCTTCATCCCAACATTATTCCCACCTGTAAATCCAAGGTTTTCTGAATTTACAATTATAGTAATTTCAGGATACTTACTTTTGAAAAATGAAACTGAGTCATCCTTCGAATCATTATCAACAAGTATTATATCAAAATTTTTATTGTCAATTTTGAACAAAGATTGTAAACATTCTTCTGTTAATTTTTTTTGGCTCCAATTAACCAAAATAATAGCAACTTCTTTAATTGTTTGCATAAATTTTTTTCCTCAATAAATAAATATTTTGAAACACCAATAAATACTCAAACCTTTTAAATGTAAGAATATTAAAAAATCTCATAATTCTACCTGCTGATAAGTTTTTTAAGTGCGTAATCACTTCCAAATTTGACTGGTCTAACATTAACTGAATACTATTACTTGTAAAGAATTTTTTATGTGTTTTCGTATAATTGATGAGAGCGACTTGATGAATTTGAAGAATTAGTAATTAGGAAATAGGAATTAGGAATTAGGAATTAGGATTGAAGAATGAAGAATGAAGAATGAAGAACGAAGAGAGCGTCTTGAATACTTCTGGAGGATAGACTAAGACTTTTGGAAGAAAGACTATAACTTTTGGAAGGTAGACCATGACTTTTGGGAGAAAGACCATTGCTTTTGGATGAAAGACCAAAGCTTTTGGAAGAAAGTCCATAACTTTTGGATGCAAGACCATGACTTTTGGAAGAAAGACCTAGGCTTTTTGATGCGAGACCATGTCTTTTGGAAGGTTAAGGAAGACTTTTGGATGCTTAAGGCAGGTTTTTGGAAGCTTAAGGTAGTTGATTTGTAAGAAAATGTACCTGACAGCGCATAAACCCTACCAGCCTTAATGAAGGCTATTTTTGCCTTGTGTTTTTTGTTGAAAAAATATAGGATAAAAATGTTGTATCTTTGTGGAATAAATAATATAAATAAGATGGCGGTAAATTTTAAAGCACTTCGAAACAACTAATAGATTTATCATTACGAAAAACATTTAATCTAAAAAACATTTTATGGAAATAAGAGAAACTTTAAAGAATGATATAGATTCATTTGTGTCAAATGCGAGCATCCTTCATAATATTGATGGAATAGTTAAAAAAAATGAATATTTTGATTTAGATAAAAGAATTTCGAATTTAACCAAAAATGACTTTGAATCTGAAGAAAGATACAATTTTTTCTTGACATTTATTAATCAAGATGAACGACAAGTTGATAGAACTGAATTGAAAAATTTATTCAGAGGAGATTACTTGGATGTCAAGCCATTTTTGTGGATGTGTGAATATCTTAATAGAGTTGCAGGGAGGCTGAAATAGAATCTTAAAAGAAAAATACTGATAAATAACAGTACAATTATCAAACAAATAAAGAAATATGGATACAATCGGATACATTATTTTGGGACTAAGCATTTTATTCACATTAGGTTGGAGCTTTAACATTAGACACAAAGTCAAGTATGAACAAGCACGGGAAAAAGGAATGGAACTTCAAGGGTTTCTAATGACTATTTCTGTAATTTTAGTTTTGGTTCTAAACATTTCGCCATTTCATCTTCTTTGGATGCTACCTGTTTCATTCATTTTAGGTCTCTTAAGTGTTTCTACTCCGCTCAGAGTTCTTTGGATATTTTCTTCAATCTACTTTTCTTTTTGG
>CAIWET010000287.1 GCA_903911805.1 uncultured Ignavibacteria bacterium
ATATATTAAATATATTAAAAAGATGGCAGAGAATTGAAGACGAATCAATTAGAAGCACAACAGAAATTATTAAACGAACAGACAACAATTTGACTCATTTGGTTATGGAAATTATCAGACAAGATTCTGTGATGCATCGCAGAGTCCAACAAATGATTATTGACCATTACGAAAAAGAACCTATAACTGTTGATGTAGAAAATCTTGAAGAAATTTGGGGAATGATAGCAGCTCACGATGCTATCGAAAAAGAAACTATCAGATTAGCAAAAGAAATGCTTGGCGATACAAAATCCCAATTTGTTAAATATCTTTTAGGATATTTATTAACTGATGAAACAAAGCACGACACTCTATTAGAAGAACTAGAAAAAATTAAAAAAGGTGAACTGCCTTATAGCGATTAATCATTTATAGGCGAGGTGAAATATGCCATATTACGAATACAAAGGGCTTAAAATTCTAGTTGACGACAATGGGTTTATCGAAAATCCTGATTCGTGGAACGAAGAGATTGCCTATGCTTTAGCATCAACTGAAGACATTTCAGCTTTTTCTGAAGATCATTGGAAAATACTTAATTATCTGAGGTCTTATTTCTCTGAGCATGGCGTAGCACCATTTATTAGACAATTATGCAAAGAAACTGGATTTACTCTAAAACAAATTTATGAGTTATTTCCATCTGGTCCTGCAAAAGGCGCTTGCAAAGTTGCAGGACTCCCAAAGCCAACTGGTTGTGTTTAAGTTTTCTGCTGCTTTTTCTTAGCGGCAGGGAACAACACATTATTTAATATCAGTCTATAGCCCGGTGAATTTTTATGTAAAGCTAATTCTGTTGGTGGGTCTTCAATTGCGTGACGATAATCTTCTGGATCGTGCCCACCGTACCAAGTGAAAGTTCCTCTTCCTACGTTACCGTGAATATATCTTACTTCTTTTGTTCCGTCACGTTCAGCCATTATTGTAACTGATTTCTTTATCAAATCTTTATTAAAACCTGTGGTTTGCCCCATAAAACCATTCAATACATTTACGTGGCATTGAGTTAACATTGTTGGAACTGGGTCATATTTTGCAGAAAAATCAAACAACGTAAAGTAATCAAGTTCAGGATTGTTGATGCTGATACTAGTTACGTCAATATCAGAATATTCATAAATATATGGATCCATAACAAGTTTAAAATTCTCAAAAGCAAATGTTTGGGAAAAATCTAATTTCTCATTGGAATTTGGGTCAGCAGCATCGCCATCAAACATTGGTCCGCAAATATCTAAATTTTGTGCGGCTAAGGCTATATCATAAGAATCTGTAGCGCTGCACATTGCAAAAAGAAATCCACCACTTGAAACAAAATCTCTTAGTTTCATAGAAACTGCCAATTTTAATTGAGAAACTTTAGAAAACCCTAATTTTTTTGCAGTTCCTTCTAATAAAGCTACTTGCTCAACATACCAGGGGACACCCTGATAATTTGCCCAGAATTTACCGAATTGACCTGTAAAATCCTCGTGATGCAAATGCAACCAATCGTATTCCTTTAGTTTTCCTTCGATAACTTCTTCATCCCAAATTCTGTCATATTCAATTTCAGAGTATTCCAGAGCAAGTTTAACTGCGTCGTCCCAAGGACGATTACCCGGTGGCGCATAAAGTGCAATTTTGGGTGCTTTTTCTAATTTTATAACGTCCATATTGTTATTCTCAGATTGCACTTCTGCATAAATTGATGCAGCTTGAGAGCCAGATATTTCTTCAAATGAAACTCCTTTGATTCGGCACTCCATTGCAATATCTGCATTGTAATCAGCAAAGAAACTTCCGCCACGATAATTTAAAAGCCACTCAGCAGTTCCACCTTTTTTCAAAATGTGGAATGTTACTCCATAAGCTTTTAAATGATCTGTTTGAGATAAATCCATTGGGATTAATATTTTTTGCGAAAAAGTTAAACTTGAAATCGCAAAAAACATAACCATATATATTATTTTCATTATTATCTTCCTCCGGCAATCGAAATTCTTAAATCTAAACCAAATTGAGTAGTGTTATAGCCTGGCTGTGATGCACCTTCAGTAAATGTGCCTTCATATCTAATAAAGAATGATGCCGAAACTCTGTTACTCATAGAATATCTAATTCTTGGTTCGATTGTAATTTGTGTGCTACCGTTTAATGTTCGTCCTTTTTCGTCAGAAATTTTTTCTATATCGAAAGTAGATTGTCTTGATTTTTTATAACTACCCAAGAAACTCCATTCCAAGTCATTTTTTAATATTAAACCAAATAATGGGAATTCAAATCCTTTTTGGGTGTAACTTCCGTTTAATTGAAGTTCATCAGATGTCTGCATAGAAATTGTAGCTCTGTTTGATGAACTTAACATATAACTATTATTAGTAATATATTTTGCTGATGCTGTTACAATTCCATTGAATTTTGCTTCATCTAGCGAAACATTTACTCCAATCAATGGCTGGAATCCGCTTTGAATTTGCTGTCCTTGAATCACTTTATCGCTTCCGTTTATCTGAGAATTTTCTTGATATTTAGAAGTATAGTTATGTTCAATGGAAATTTTCTTTGCAAATGATTTTAATAATGGAAGTTTTTCTAATCCTTCCCATCTAAAAGTCCAGTTTACAGCAGGTAAATACTTACCGATATCACCATTAAAAATGCTGAAAGTTTCTAATTTATTTCTAAATCCATCAGCAAGTTTTTTCATTTTTACCTTATTTTGTTGAATATAAGGTAAAGCAAGGAATGCAGGGTCATTTATTAAAGCTGTAGTATCAATTTTGTATTGGTCAACCACATCTTGAATTGAGCTCAAATCTAATATTCCTAAGAAAGATTGAAAATTCAAGAAGTTTCTGCCAAATGATTCTAATCCTAACAAATTGGATACCTGAGGAATTCCGTTTGCTCCTGTGTTTAATGTCTGATTTTTATTGAAGGCTAATTCAGCTTTCCAATTTAAATCTAAAACAGCACCAGGCCATAACATTCTAGTTGTCCTCACTTCAAATTGAGATTTTTGACTATAATTTTCTTGCAATACAGCATTTGCTGGTCTTAATCCCGGTGTTGTATTTGATTGGAAGAATGGGAATCTGCTAGATGTATTAAGTGAACCAAATGGGTCAGTTACAAATCCTAATTGATATGCAAAACTTGGTCCGAATTCAGGCAAACTCTCTCTACCAGTAAGTCCTCTACCCCAGAAGTTTGTAATACCTGTTGAACCAAAAACGCCAGGATTAACTGAAGTATTGGTTTGACTTAATGTAAAATCAAATTTTTCAAAATCAATAAAAATGGATTTTAGTACACTTCCAATTGAGCTGAAAACACTTGTTCCGGAGCTTTCACCACCCAAATTTTTCTTTTGAGTAGTATCATTCGGATTTTGCATAAATGCAGGTTTTGAACCACCACCACCTTGTATATCAAATACTTTTTCGAAGAATTCTTTCATTCTGAATCCAGCTGTATATCTTTGGGTGTTATTCCACGCAGCAGTTTTAACAACGTCTCTTATTCTAGGATCTTTTTGTAATGGGTCATTCCAAATATAATTTGTTCCATAAGTTCCAGTAAATTCCAACATCTTGGTATATTCACCTAAAGGCAATCTTGGTTTGGCATTTAATGTCACATTTTGATTATGCATCGTATTATCGCCAAATTCAAATAATTTTCCATTATTCATAAAGATTCTATTGAAGATTTCGGCACCAGAAAGCTGTTTACCGGTTTCGTCTAATTCAAAAGGAACTAAAGTTGAAGTAGTATTCAAAGAATATTCTAATGATGGATTGATTAATCCATTTTCAGAGAATTTCCAAGTTAATTGTGCTACTTTATTTACAGAGAAATCTCTTACAACTGGCGAAGGCATTGTCAAAAATCTTGACTGCTCAGTAGTTCTTCTTCTCTGCATATTTAATGTAGTATTAATGTTAGATGGCAATGGATTTATTTTCAAATCACTATATGTATTTAATAAAGGTACACTTTTTAGCCAAGTCAACGGTTTAAAGGCTGCAACTTCAGGAATTGCCAAAGAATATTGAGTTTGCATTTGCCATAGCCAATTGAATCTTTCTGCTACTACAGGTGATCTCTCAAATTCCTGGGCATAAGAATAACCAAAAACTAATTTATTGAAAGTCTCTTTAACAAGCCAATGGTTAATTGGAATTCCAAGTTTTACTCCTTGCATACCCCAGCTATCCTGTACTCTAACAGTTTGGGATCTTGCAATTGTGGCATCATAAAGCTGATTTGCCTGAGTTACGGTTTTACCTTCTTTAATAGCTTTTTGTCTTGTATTTTCAGCAGCTTCATTCAGTTTAATATCACTATTTGCAACATATTCTGGGTCTTGCACAAATTCAGAGTGAGTATAACTAATTGGAGCTTTCATTTCTTTGAATAGTTTATTCGCAAATTTTTCAAGATTTCCCTGAACAGATACAGACCAATTAGTGGATGAAATTCGATTACCGAACCTATCTTCCAGTTTATGGAAATTTGGCTTAGTATGTTGGACAGAGGCATTAATTACACCCAAATCCGCCATTTTCAATTCAACATTGCCGACCGCTCCCCAATCGTTTGCATCTTCTGGATTAATCAGACGCAGCTCATCCACCCACATAGTTGTGGTCAATTCATTCGGGAACCGTTCCGCGGGATTGGCAATACCAATACCAAAGAATTCAACACGTGTTAGAATAGGATTTCCTTTAATTGCAAATAAACCTAATGGATCGTTCGGAATTGGGAATACTTGCCTGTTAAACTGTCCTAAAGAATCTCTAATTTGTTTAATTGCTGTTAATTGAGATAACTGAACTTCAATGCTCTGCCATCCTCTAGTAATTGGTCTTCTGTATTCATAATAGTTATTGGAATCGATACCAAATCTCAAATAAGCGTATCCTTTTGGTGATGAGCCATTTGCGATATAGTCTGGCATTGAGCCATCGCCGTGAATAAAGAATTTTAATTGTTTATAGAAAAATATATCTAATGGTCTGAAAAATCTTACAGCCATTCTTTCATCATTATATCTTAAGTTTTTAACGCTTACAGACAATGATTGTTCGTTCAATCTAATATCTTGATAAGCATCTGTATTTCCTAATTGTCTTGGTGCTTCAACTCCAGGAGGCATTGAATAATAATCTGGAGGTCCGCTATTTTCTTCAACATTTACAAAAGCAACTTCCAAAGTAGTGTCTGCTCCATTGCCTGCTTGCAAACTGCTATTTCTTTGCCAATGTGAACCAACTAATCTCCAATCAGCGATTTCAGCTGTCATTTTTCCACCTTTGAACCAAAGTCTTACGTACTGGATATTAGTGAATAATGGATTACCCACTTTTTTTGTTGGTTTTCTGATTGGGATTCTATAAAGGAACCATCCGTTTGTACCACCACCAACAATTTGAGGGTTATTGAGTGGATTAGGGTCTAATTTGATTTCATAAGAGAAATATGAATTATCTAATGAAACAGTTTGACCATTATTTTTATTCAAAATTTCAGTATCAGGGAATTGCCCTAATTCTGCAATTGAGTTATTTTCGTGATTATTGAAATTCTCAAAATCTCTATTAGTTCTGAGCATATCATCTTTTGTAAAATCAAATCCATAATTATCTTTAGAAGGATCAGTTTCTAAATTCAATGGCCAATATGTTGAATCTGATTTTTCGGCAGCTTCATTTTTAGTATCAAGTCCAACATCCTCACCAGCATCGATCATTCCGTTTGCTACTGGATTACCTGATGTGATTCCATCTTCAGTATTTAACGCTCCATTTGGAATAACATCTTCAGAAATTTGCCCTAAATCCAAGAATATTTGAGTAGGATTATTTTGATAATCTGGAGTACTAACTCTCATCATCACTTCGATATATTCAATATTCTCAGCATCAAAATTTGTATTATATGAAGAGAATAATCTCATCATACCACCCCAGAATTTGGTTTTATTCTGATTGTAATAATTTCCAGCTGAATCAGCTTTAAATTCTGGATTAGCAGAATCTCTCATATTGGTATTTCTATTGTAAATACCTCTTCTTGCAGGATCAAATTCAATTATTAAAGGACTAATATTCGATCTACCTTGCAAAACACTCTTTTTAGGATATACTTCATTAATTGGTACTCTTGGTATAAAATACTGG
The DNA here is from genome assembly GCA_903911805.1 of uncultured Ignavibacteria bacterium. GTDB lineage: Bacteria > Bacteroidota > Ignavibacteria > Kapaibacteriales > UBA2268 > CAIWET01. Next base: position 6,213 of record CAIWET010000287.1, read on the forward strand.
AACCACCAAGATTTTGATCTGAAAAGTGCTCTACCGATATCAGAAGTATCAATTTCATTATCAACTGGTGGTGATGCGTGATACCATAAAGTTGGAGATAATCCTAAAGAAATATATCTTTGTGCTCCTTCAAAATCATCAACATAAACCACAGGTGCACTATTATCTGATGTAATTTCTGACAAACGCTTATTTGGCTCTGGCAATATCATTGCAACTTCGCCTTTTGCGACTAGTGAAGATGGTGCTTTTGTTTCATATAATGGTAAATAATTCAACATTCTAGTAAACCAAGGCATATCCCAGCTCATTCGAGCATCTAGTCCAAGCATTGTATTTGAAACAGGCTCTTCTCCAAGACGTACTCTGTCCACAATCGCAGACTGGTCATAGTACATTGCTGTAAAGCCAAGATAAGACTCAAATCGTCGACCTTTGTAAAGTTCCAAATCTCCTCGAAGCCCCAAGAGCGTTCGAGTGGTTACATTAAATACGTCATTTTGTTCATATTCAATTTTAAGATTTGCATTTGGCATTTGAGCTCTTGCATTTCTTAATGTTAATGTTCCTGAGAAATATTCTACTACGTAATCTTCAAATTCTCTTAATTGCACACCATCTAAAGTTACTCTTACTGAATTAGGTGCAAGATTATAAGCTCCAAGGAAAATTCTGTTTGTAGCTCTTCCGGAAACTTCACCTGAGATAATGAATCTATCTCGTGCAGTATTTCTTCTTGCAGCATCTAAAGTAGTATCGTAAACGTCAGGATAAGTATATTGGTCAGCTAAATTCGGCTGTTTTAATTTATCTCTAAAGTACTTTAATAATCCACCTCTGAATGGTTCAGAGCTTGGGAAAGTTATTTCACCCGTCAATGCATTAAAGAATGGGAATTTCATATCAAACAATCCGTCAGGATTGGCTGTTCCGGTTGCATTATTTGACTGATCAACACCCAAAATTGAAACAATCTTATCAGGTGCGCCAGGCAAAACATCTGCTGAGTCATTAGTTTGATTCAAGTAATAAATTCCAATTCTTGTATCATTCATATTAACGTTTGTAGCATTAATATTATAGATATTTTTCATCATTCTGCTCCAAAGAACTTTGAAGCCTGGTTGCATATTCGGTCTATAGATTAATCTCAAGACCATTGTATCTTTATTCTTTAAAGCCCAAGCAGGAGTTCCATAATAATCATTTTCTAATGAATCATTATTCACTGGGTTTGTTGTACCATTGGTAATAAATGATACAGCGTAAGACCTATCTTGTCTGAGGTTATTAATCGAAATAGTTCCAAGGTTATAATCAACACGATATCGGGTTGTATCTAATTTTTGGAATTTTCCTTTTTCTACTTCACCAGCTTTGATTGATAGATTTTTGAAAGCTGCATAATTTTCACCTTTCATCAATTTTTTTGGTGGCAACAAATCAACTGCGATAACATCTGCGGATAATGCACCAGAAGCTACATCATTTTGAGATTCCCAAACTTCAATTTGTTTGATTCTCATTCTTGTTGCTTCGCCACCTGTTGGAATAATTGGTGTGGAATATGCAAATGAACTATCATAAATTGGTTTATATAAAGAATCGAGGAAGAAGTGATTTTTTGCAAAATCATAAGCTCTTAATGAAAATGGACTTTTTGAAGCTCCACCTTGTACATCAATAGATTTTCTTTCACCTCTTTTTTGAGAAATCAATGTTTTTAAGAATAATGGTCCAAATTGGAAATCAGCTCTAACGCCAAATAATGCCTGGCCACCACCAATCAATGTTGATTGCAATGGCAATGAAACATTACCTACTTCGATTAATTTAATGATTTCATCATCTTCGCCTTCGTAACCAACCTTGAATTTATTTGCATATTCAAATTGGTTTCGAGTGTTCCAATCCGTTCCAATTTTTAATTTATCGCCTATTCTTCCGTTTACATTTACTCGAATATCCTGACTAAAAATTGGTGAGGATTGAGTTTGACCAAAAGCTGAAACTGTTCCTAAATTTTGAGTATCAAATCTCCAACCCAATCTTAAGTTTACTTCACCACTAACATTTATATTAATTTCTGGTTTTCCAAAAATGCCAACAATTGGATTTGGAGGCAATGGAATTGTCAAACCAGTTGATTGGCTTAGCATTCTAGACAAATCACCGCCTGACAAAGCTTTAGATAAATCATATTGAGTTAATAATGAATCCCAAGCTTTCTTTTGAGCAATTTTCTTTTTTGTTTTTACGTATTCATCAATGCTGAGTTTATATGGATAAAATACGTCTAAGCCATAAAACTGTGTATTAACAGTAATGCTATCAACTTTATCATCCACTTCAGGAACAATTCTAATTTCGGGAGGCAATGATTTAAATCTTAAGTCAATTTTTGGTTCACCAGAAAATCTGAAAACATATGGGTCTTTAACGTTCCCGAATTGTTCTTTCATTTCTTTGAGCCAAAGTTTATCATTAGTGATAACTGTTGTTTTTTCAGTTATCATACTATCTAATTCTTTTTCTAAATTATCGTATTGTTTGTCAAATTCAGTTTTTTCAGGTTTTACTGTTTTTATAGTATCTTTTTTTGCAGGAAAATCTTTAGGGCTATCCAAAGGAGAACGCATAAGATTTTGCATATTCCCTTGTCTATTCATTAAATTAGGATTAGGAATAGCCGAATCAGGTGACATTGGATTATTTTTCAAAATCTGAATATTTGCAGGGTCAATCAAGTCAGGTGGCTGCATTCCTAAGATATAAATCAATGAATGATTGAAATTAAATGCTAATTGCTGACCAATTGAAAGATTTGAAATCAAATTCAACGACAAAAAGCTACTGCTGTAGGATTGAGAATACCCTGTGCTTACTATAAAAAATAGTAGTAGGATATATATTTTGACCTTTATTTTACTGTTTACCACTTACCAAACTTATTCAATTCAACAAAACATTACCGTAAAAGATTTGCAATAGTCTTTTCCAAAATACAAATTTAACATATTTTCGGCTTTTAAATGCCTATCTATTTATAACCGGTAGTAGTAAACTCTATAAAATTTTCCTAATTATTGATAATTAATATTTTTTTGACGATTAAAATTGATTTTGCTTTTATTTTTAGCATATAAACACCATTATTTATTTTCAAAATCTCTTTACTCATCAAATTCAAGTCTTTTAATAAAGCAATATTCGTACCATCTATTCCTATTACTTCTATTTTGTCGATTTGTTGCAATTCTGATAATTCATTTATCAAAGATGAACAATCTCCATTTATAATAACATCATTATTCGAATTTTTACTCAAATCTTTTACAGAATTTATTAAATTATCAGAGATTGAAGCTCCTTGACTTTCTTTTAAATATATTGCAGTATTAGATGTTAGGCGTTTAAGTGTTTTTATTAAATATTTATTTTCCAAATTGAGATTTGCCGTGGAATCTATAAATTCAAATCCTTGAACTTTATTAATGAACTTATATTTTTTTTCAGAAAAATTATATTTATAAACATTATAAGCAATTATTTCTGATTCTTTTTCAGGTGCTTTCCAAGATATCTGTAAGATTTTATTCTCAGTGTCAGCTCCAATCTGTTTAATATTCAACTCAGTTGGTTTAAATACATTAAAAATTGTTAGAGTTGGGTCTCCTAATAATGAAATATGATTTTGCCTATAACCCCATTTATCATTTGCAATATATAATCCTTGATTATTCTGAGATTGCATTATCGAATAGCCAATATTTTCGCCAATTCCAAGATGTTGATACCAAAGATATGGACGACCATTCCAGGCAACGTTTAAAACTTTACCTTCAGAAGCCATAACGCTTCGCATTAAGTTATTTTTGCAATCCCAATCAATAAAATATGAGCCGAATAAATTTACGAATACTGCATTTATCTTGTTTTTAGAAGCATAATCTGAAGTCATTACATTACCACAAATGTCCCAGGAACCACCCGAACATCCATAATAAAAAAGATATTCCTTTTCTGAAATAAGTGGCATCGTTAAACTAGAAGTATCAATATTTTTGGAATTCACTAAAGCTGAGAAATTCATCCAAGCATCTGAACCCCAATATTCTTGCAGATAGAATTTAAATTTATCATCAATTAATGCTTTTTTATTTGTTTCTATTAGATTTTGTCTGTAATTGTGGTTTTTATTCAAATATCTTCTTAAAAGTTCAATTTCTGATTCTTTGAAAATTGGCAAATTATAAAAATCAATTCTACCAAGCGAAAACATAGCGTCTGAGGGAATTACATTATTATCAAATTTACCATCAAATGGAATATTCCAGTTTTCGGAACGGTCAGCATCTTTAGTATCCATTATTGAATCTGACCAAGATCCCTGAAATGTTTGATAATACACATCAGAAGGATAAGCCCCAAAATGGTCTGGCATATGAGCATCAATAGCATAAGCTCCGGAATATGGAACTGCTACTCTGCCAAGCAAAATAGTTGATTTAAATTCCCACATATATTTATAAAATTGCAACATCATTATGCTCTTGATCTTGTGAACTTCGTCAGAATTAAAAAGCTCAGTTTTATTTACATTATACCTTTCAACTTTCCAGCCGTCTTCTTCGAGATCATCAATGAATGTTGAAATTTCTTTATTTAGTGGATTTATTAAAGTTCTATCAATCAAAAGAAGCAATCTGCCTTTTTCGTTCACTTCTGGAACATCCAATCCAGAACAAAAATACGTATAAGCTGTTCTATCCTCAAAATATCTGCGAATAAAATATTCGTATTTTTGACCAACTACAACATTTGTGTCAATAAAATTATCTGCTAAATTATCAAGAACTGCAATAGAGTCCCACTCGCTTCTTGATGGTGCATATTTACCAATTACTTGGTAAATGCAAGATATATCTTTATTCCATTTAATGTGAAATTCAGGTTTTGGATTGCTTAGAATTTCTACTTCAACCTCTACCGCATAGTCTCTATTCGTCAATTCTGCAAAAGAAACTGATTGATTCAGGGGTAAAAAGCAAAATGCCATTAATAATAAGTTACCGAATTTCATCATCATTTATATAATTCTTTTATTTAATTAAAAATACAAATATTATGAAACGTCATTTAATATTCAAATATTTTGATTGATGGAGAAATATGTTTTTTTTCGGTAAGATTGGTAAATCGATTTTGAACTTTTTTAGAGAATTTGGGCAGATTTTTGTGCTCTTAATTCGTATAATTAAATATATGCCAAGAGCTTTCAAAGATGGTAAATTAGTTTTGCATCAAATGGCTATTGTTGGTGCCGATTCTTTGCCATTAGTTATTTTAATTGGTTCTTTTACTGGCGCAATTGCAGCTCTCCAGGCAACTCAAATATTTGCGAAATATAATTTAATTAGTATGGCACGTCCATTTCTTGGTTCATCAATAGCTACAGCTGTTTTCACTGAATTAACGCCAGTTTTAACTGCATTAGTTATTGCTGGGAGAATTGGTGGCTCAATGGCAGCTCAGCTCGGTTCAATGAACGTTTCTGAGCAAATTGATGCACTTGAGATGATGGCTATTGATAAAAATCGTTATTTGGGAATGCCAAGAGTTTTGGCTTCACTTGTAATGATGCCTGTATTAGCAGTTTTTTCAAATGTGGTTGCCTTAATCGGAGGTTGGATTTTAACCTCAATTAAATTTGATTTTTCTGCATTCACATTTTTTGAATCTGTTCAAAGATTCTTTTTGATGAAAGAAGTAGTAATTGGAATTACAAAATCCTTCGTCTTTGGTGGAATAACAGCTTTAATTGGATGCCACGTTGGATTTTCTACAACTGGTGGTGCAGAAGGTGTTGGAAATAGTACAGTTAGAGCATTTACTATGGCTGCTGCAGCAATATTGATAATCGATGCAATTTTCGGATATATTATATAATAACTTATGTCAGATAGAAAAAAAGACCATATCGAACTCGCATTTAAATCTCAAACTGGAGAAGAAAAGATTGATAATCGCTTCCATTTTGAGCCTTTAATCAATCCGCATTTGCAAGAATTTCCTAAGAAATTTACTTTTCTTGGAAAAGAGCTAAAAGCTCCTCTTTGGATCTCGAGTATGACTGGTGGAACTGCGTTAGCAAAAAAAATCAATGAAAACCTCGCAATTGCCGCTCAGGAATTTGGACTTGGTATGGGTTTGGGTTCTTGCAGAGCATTACTCGAGAATGAATCTTTGATTGCCGATTTCGATGTTAGACATATTATTGGGAACGAACTTCCTTTTTTTGCAAATCTTGGTATTGCTCAATTAGAAGAATCAATTGATAAAAATGAAGTTGATAAAATTCAGAATTTAATTGATAGATTACAAGCTGATGGATTGATTATTCATATTAATCCACTTCAGGAGTTCTTTCAGCCCGAAGGAAATAGATTTAAATATCCTCCAATTGACACAATTATTGAATTTAAAAAATTATCAAATTTAAAGATAATTGTTAAAGAAGTTGGCCAAGGATTTGGATACGAAAGTTTGAAATTATTGATGAAATCAAATGTTGATGCAATCGATTTTGCTGCATTCGGTGGCACCAATTTCGCATTATTAGAAATTTTAAGAGCTGCAAATTCACCAGCTGAACTTTTATCGCCATTAGCTTATGTTGGTAACACAAATGAAGAAATGGTCAATAATTTCAATATTATTTTAAAAGAATTAGAAAATGAAAAACAATTTTCGCCAAAAGACGTAATAATTTCTGGGGGAATCAATAATTTTCTTGATGGTTATTATTTTATTAATAAAATCAATGCAAATGCAATTTACGGACAAGCAAGCAAATTTCTTGCTTTTGGTAAAGATAATATTGACGACCTACGTGATTTTGTTAAATATCAAATTGAAGGATTGAAAACCGCTTACGCTTTTTTACGAATTAAATAGTTTTATTAAAAAGAAAATAAAAAATGAAGTCATTAGATGTTATAAAAGGATTTTCGAAACTTACTAAAAAAGAAAAGCTTGAGCTTGTTTCTCATTATTTTCATAATCCTGCAGAAATAATCAAAGAATTGCAGGAATATTGGTTGGATGACCACCATAAACAAACTCTAATTGACGAATTTTCTGAAAACACCATTACTAACTTTATGGTTCCTTATGGAATCGTACCTAATGTTGTAATTAATGATAAAAATTATCTCGTTCCACTTGTAATCGAAGAAAGCTCAGTAATTGCCGCAGCCTCAAGCTCCGCAAAATTTTGGGCTGAACGTGGTGGATTTAAAGCAGAAGTTAAATCACTCAATAAAATGGGACAAGTTCATTTTCTTTGGGGTGGAGATTCTGCCAAACTAAGAGAATTTTTCCCTGAGCTCAAAGCATATTTAATACACGGAACTCGCCTGATTACTTCTAATATGGTTAATCGTGGTGGTGGAATTTTAGATATAGAATTAAAAGATTTTACTGATAAAATTGAAAATTGCTACCAATTGCTAGCAACATTTGATACTCGCAATGCAATGGGCGCTAATTTTATCAATTCCTGCCTTGAAGAATTTGCAGTTTTAATCAAAGAATTTATCAACGATAAAGAAGATTTTAAAGGCAAAGAAAAAGATGTTACTATTGTAATGTCAATTTTATCAAATTATACCCCAGATTGCCTTGTAAGATGTTGGGTAGATTGCGAAATTCCATTATTAGAAGGTGTGGACAAAGATTTTTCAGCTGAGGAATTCGCTAAGAAGTTTGAAATTGCAGTAAAAATTGCAGAAATTGATACATATAGAGCAACCACTCATAATAAAGGGATATTCAACGGTATTGATGCTGTTGCTATTGCAACTGGTAATGACTTTAGAGCAATTGAGGCTTGTGGTCATACTTATGCTTCAAAAGATGGCATTTACAAATCACTTTCTCATTGCACAGTCGAGAATAATCATTTTACTTTTTCGCTTGAAATCCCAATGGCGATGGGTACAGTTGGCGGATTAACCGTATTGCACCCACTTGCAAAAAGGTCACTTGAATTACTAGATAATCCAGATGCTGAAGAATTGATGAAAATTGCTGCTACTCTTGGTTTGGCAAATAATTTTGCAGCAGTTCGCTCATTGGTGACCAAAGGGATTCAAATTGGACATATGAAAATGCATTTAGTAAATATTCTAAATTATTTCAATGCTGGTGTTGATTTGAAAAACAATGCCCTGGAATATTTCAAAGACCAAAAGGTGAGTTTCAAATCAGTTTCTAATTTCATTCAGGAATATGCAAAAAACAACAAGAATGAAGTAAAACAACTTACGAATCTTGACAGTGAAAAACACTAAATTTTATTCCAAAGGAAAATTCTTATTAACTGGCGAATATGTTATAATTGATGGCGCTTTTTCTTTAGCTGTTCCTTTAAATTTTGGTCAATTTCTTACAGTTGAGGAACAAGAAAAAAATGAGATTTCTTTCGAGACATATCAGAATTCGGAATTAGTTTATTCAAACAATTTTATTTACTATGAAAATGAATATAAAGTAAATAATTCGATTTCTCAAAATGCTTCTGATAAATTTATTCTCCAAATAATTAATACTTTAATTGCGGAAAAACCATCTCTATTCTCGAAAGGATTAAAATTCATTTCAGATTTGAATTTTGATATTAATTGGGGTTTAGGAAGTAGCAGTTCGCTAATTTCAAACTTTTCTCAATGGAGTGAAATAGAAAAATTTGAATTATTCAAGAAACTTAGCAATGGTTCAGGTTATGACGTATTTGCTGCACAAGCCGAAACCGCAATAACATATCAATTAATTAATGATTTGCCAATTGTTCAAGAAGTTGAACTAAATAATGATATTCTAGAAAATTGCTTTTTTGTTTATCTTGGCAAAAAGCAAAATAGTGAAAATGAAGTTAAAAATTACAGAAAAAGCGCAAAAATATCCTCAACCGATATTCAGAATATATCTAATTTAACACAAAGATTTATTGATCTTAATTCTTATGATGAATTAATCGAAATCATTCAAAATCACGAGAAAATAATTTCTTCGATTTTGAACAGACCAACAATCAAAGAAGAACTTTTTGCTGATTTTGATGGTGAAATCAAATCTTTGGGTGCCTGGGGAGGAGATTTCATTTTAGCTTTTTCAAAAAATGGAAATAACTTTACTAAAAATTATTTCCATTCAAAGAATTTAAATACTATTTTTACCTGGAATCAGATGGTATTTTGTTAAAATCAAGTTCCAGATTTTTTATCAACTTGGTTTGTTTTACCAATTAACTTGTCTTTCTTTTTTCCAAGGCAAACACCAACTGATATTTTACGTGAATAATCAGGTCTTGAGTGGCTTGTAACATTCTTGCCATTGACAACCATTACTGTAGAGCCACCTCCATCAAGATTCATAGCATCATAACAGCCAATTTTCTTCATAATACTTGACATATTACTCAAATTAGCTCCTGAAATTCCACTACTTTTACTATTTGATTCAACAGCAACAATATACATCATTTTGCCATCTTTATCAGTACCAATAGCAGTTCTTGGCAATTGTTTTGCAACAAATCTTCTTCCTTTAGAACCTTCTTTAGAAGCTTCGTGAGAAGCACTACCATTACGAACTAATCTAGGAGTACCACAAACACCATTCATAAATTTGAGATCACTGTGAGTTGTTGTGTTAAAAGATATTAATACTGTATCACCCACTTTGTATTTAAAAGAATTTTTATCAAAATCAGCACCTAAGCTAAGAATTGCTCCATTGCGTGGTCTTGGGCAAGTACCTGAAGTCTCACCTAAAACAACATATCTTAAGTCGGCATTTAAAGAAGGAGTATCTAATAATCCCAATCTGATTTTTGGCATTGAATATTCAATTTTTTCGATTCTTTTTTGATCTAAAAGTTCATTTTGAAGTAAAGCTACATCGAATTCCTGCTCTGTGGAGTCTTGCACTTCTAAGCTATCTTGAGCTTGATAAGTTTCGCTTAAAATCTCTTTTTTTATTTGTAATAAGGCATTTTCAAATTCTTTTGAAGACATATATGGAATAGTATCACCACCAAATCTATTATAAAAGACAAGACCTGAGCTATCTTTTCTATGATTGACAAAAGAAATTTCTTTCCATTCGCCATATTTATTTTGGAGAAGTCCACCAATTAAAAAATTGTCAATTATCACGTGTTGATCGTCCCATAAAGCAGAATTCCACTCTTTATAAGATTTCATTTGAATTACTTCGCCATTTTTAATTGTTGGTCCGATTGGTAAATTACTATAAGCTTTCCAGAAATTAGCATTAGTAGCACCAAAAACTTGCATTTCTTCAATTGAATCATTGCGATTAATCATATCGTGAAGTCTTTCTAAATCATCAATATGGTCAGCACCTTTTAATACAAATGCTTTATTTTTTTCATTTAATTCAGATGATAATACGTGAACTGAAAATCTAGAATAACCATTACCAACAAATAAGTGTTTATAAAACATACCATCGCCAAGATCCATTTCTTTATTGACTTGCATCGAAGGATATTTCACTTTTTTAACTTTGGCTAGCTTACCTTTTTTGCCTTTTTTGCCTTTTACTTCAGTAACTTTTTTAGTAGATTTGGCTTTAGTTTTAGCTTTTGAGGAAGTTTTTGCTTTACCTTTGCTTTTTGATTTTTGCTTAGATTTCAATTTTACCTGTGCTTTAGATGTTTTTGGCTTAGCTTCAGTGAAGTCTGAAAAGCCAAAAATTAAAGCAAT
>CAIWET010000288.1 GCA_903911805.1 uncultured Ignavibacteria bacterium
AATCAATTTCTAAACTACCAATTACTGAAAAAGTAGATTATTTTATTAAACTATCTAAATCATATATTACTTCAAAACGTGACTTAACTTTAAAATTAATTGAAAAAGCAACTTATCTCTCTGATCAGTCTAATGACAACTTATTAAAAGCAAAAGCTTATTACTATTTAGGTGAATTAAATTTAAAGAGTGAAAATTTTGAAAATAGTTTCAAAGCTTTTACTGCTTCATTAGAATTCTGCGAGATACAAAACAACAAAAAAGGTAAAATGATTGTATTAAAATCATTAAGTAGCTTGTTTATGCAAGCTAACAATATTAATGATGCGATTAAATGTCAATATGAAATTCTTGGTATAGCAAAATCCAATCAGGATACTTTGTCAATTATTGGTGCTTTAATTGATATAACAAATGCCTATATTGATTTGAATTTACCTGAAAAAGCCTTAGAGGTAACTAATTTAGCTGAGCAATATGCTAATAAATGTAATGATCAATTCACTTTTCAAACTATTTATTTAAACAGAGGAGCTTGCGAATATTTGATTGGTAATTATGCAAAAAGCCTTGTTTCATATAATAAAGCAACTGATTATTTATCAAAAATCAAATTAGATACAAACAGTTTTAGTTATTTAAACATAATTAGTGGATTTGTACAATTATATACAAATATTGCTGAATCATATATCAAGTTAAAAGATGTTAATAATGCAAAAAAAAATATTAATATAGCTATTGATTTTGCAAAAAAAACGAAATCTAATTATTATAATTCAATTGCAAATGAAGCTTACGCAAAAGTTTATGCTTTAGCAAAAGATTATTCTAATTCATTTAAATATTTGGCAATAGCCGAAAAAGAAGCATTAGAAATTAACAATCTAAAAGTTCTAAAAGAAGTATATAATTCTTATACAAATATATATCATCAGTCGGGAAATCACGAAAAAGCATTAGATTATTCTCTAAAAAAAGAAGAAATTGAAGATGCAATCAAGTATAATGAAAATTTAATCAATCTTGCTTATTCAAAAGTTAATTTCGATTTGGATAGATTGAATCGTGAAAACTCAAGGTTGATAGGCGAACAAAACAAAATTGAATCTGAGAAGGAAGAAGCAGAAAGAATATCAGTATTCTCTATATTCTTATTGATTTTGATTCTTATTTCAGGCTTTATTTATTTCTATAAAAATAGACGTTATAACCAATTAAATAAAAAATTACAAGCAATTTTAGATACTTTACCAGATTTAATTTTTCATCTTGACAAAAATGGGAAATTTTTACCTTTTTATCAAGAAAAACATAAAAATAAGTATTTTAAAAAACCTGAAGAATTTATCAATAAGTCGATTTTCGAAATATTTGATGAATCATTAGCCATTATTTTTAATAATGCGATTTATCAAACACTAAATTTAGGTGATTTCCAATTTGAATATGAGCTTCAATTCGGTGAGTTAAGAACTTTTAATGCAAATGCTACCAAATTAAATAACGATCAAGTGATAATAAGTGTAAGAGATATAACTGAAGCAAAAATAATTGCAAATGAATTAGCTACTAGTGAAGTTAAATTCAGATTAATTTCTGAAAATGCATCAGACGGATTAATTCATATTAATGAGAAATTTAAAACTGATTATGTTTCTCCTTCATACTTAAATCTATTAGGGTATTCAGTTGAAGAGCAATTGAAGGTTAATATGGAGACTTTGTATGATTTTATGCACCCAGACGATAAAGAAATAATTTATGAAAAAATATATAATGCTATTACTGAACAAACACCTGAACTAATTTATGAATATCGAAGCAAACATAAAGATGATCATTATGTTTGGAGAGAAGACAATGCCAAATTCATATATGATGAAAATAGTACTTTCAATGGAGCTTATATAGTTTGTAGAGATATAACCGAAAGAAAAGAATCTGAAAAAGCAGTTAAAGAAAGTGAAGAGAAATATAGATTATTAGTTGAAAATAGTTACGATATTATTTACACATTGTCCCCAGATGGACGTTTTGTATTTCTTTCAGATGCTTGGACTCGAATACTGGGTTATCCAAAGAATATGCACATAGGATTAACAATTGAGAGTGTTATTCATCCTGATGACCTGCAAATGTGTATAAAATGGCTTAGTATTGTAATTGAAACAGGTGAGGGCAAATCAGGAATTGAATATAGAGTCAAACATCAAGATGGCCAATGGCTATGGCATAGCTCTAATGTTGTCCCAGTTTATGATGAGCTTGGTAATATTTATGAAGTTCAAGGTATTGCTAAAGATATTACCAAGCAAAAAGCCGATGAAACTCAAATTAGAAAATTATCAGTAGCAGTAGAACAAAATCCAACAACTATTGTGATTACTGATACAGCAGGCAATATTGAATATGCTAATTCAAAATTTTCTGAGCTTACTGGTTATACTTTTGAAGAAGCTAAAGGAAAAAATCCAAGTATATTAAAATCTGGAAAAACTGACCCTAATATTTTTGCTGATCTTTGGGATACTTTAAAAGAAGGTAACGTATGGAAAGGTGAGTTTATCAACAAGAAAAAAAATGGAGAAGAATTCATTGAACAAGCAACAATTGCTCCAATTTTTAATGAAAATGGAATTATTATTAATTATTTAGCAATCAAAGAAGATGTTTCACTACTCCATAAAACTATACAGACTTTAAATGAGCAAAATGAGCAATTAAATATATTAATCAATAACTTACCTGTATTAGTTTATTTCAAAGATAATAATTTTAATTATAGAAGAGTCAATGAATTATATGCCAAATCCTTGAATATTGACCAATCAGAAATTATTGGCAAAAGTGACGAACTATTAAATATTCATAATTTTGAGTTTTATAAAAATATTGACCAGGAGATAATTAAATCTCAAGAACCATTAATGAACCTTGAGAGTATTCATCAAAGCGTAAATGGTGATAAAATTTGGGTTTCTACCTCTAAAGTACCTTATAGAAATGAAGATGGTGATGTGGTTGGAATAATAGGAATCGTACAGGATATTACATATTATAAAGAAACAGAAATAATGCTGAAAGAATTAAATCAATCAAAGGATAAATTCTTTTCTATTATGGCTCACGACATTCGTAATCCCTTGGGTAGCTTTATGCAGCTCACTTCGCTTTTATATGATGATTATGCTGAATTTACCGAAGAAGAAAGATTGGAATGTATTGAAACTATTAAAAACTCAGCTAATAATTTATATTCTTTATTATTAAATCTATTAGAATGGTCACGCTCACAGCAGGGCTCAATTAATTTCAATCCTGAAATTTATGATTTAAAGTCAACTATAGAAGATATTTTTGACTTATTCTCGCTAACTGCCGAACAAAAGAAAATCACTATCAATAATAATTTAAAAAAATTCCTTGCTGTCAAGTACGACCCTAATCTAATAAAAACAGTTGTTAGAAACTTATTGTCTAATGCTATTAAATTTACTCCTGAAGGCGGTTCTATTGAGATTGGTTTAATTGAGCAGCCTGACTGTTTCTGCATTTTTATTAAAGATACTGGTTTAGGAATACCACAAGAGACAATTGACAAACTCTTTAGAATTGATACAAACGTAATTTCTTCACTTGGCACAAATGATGAAACAGGTACAGGACTTGGATTAATCCTTTGCAAAGAATTTATAGACAAACATAAAGGTAAGATTTGGGTAGAAAGTGAATTAGGAAAAGGAAGTACTTTTTATTTCACTTTGCCAAAACAATAATTAATAAAAAAAATACTAAATATATGAATAAAATATCAACTTTTCTTTGGTTCGACAACAATGCTGAGCAAGCAGTGGACTTTTACGCTTCAGTATTCACTGATCTAAAAATCAAACATACTTCGCGATATGGTGAAAATCCTCATATGCCTGCAGGTACAGTTATGACAGTAAATTTCGAGTTATTTGGGCAAGAATTTACAGCTCTCAATGGCGGTCCCGTTTATAAATTTTCTGAAGCAATCTCATTTGTAGTAAATTGCGAAGACCAAAATGAAATTGATTATTTCTGGGATAAATTAGGTGAAAATGGCACTTATCAACAATGTGGTTGGCTAACTGATCAGTTCGGAATCACCTGGCAAATTGTTCCTAAAAATATTGGTGAACTATTATCACCACCAGACAAAGAAAAGGCTCAACGAGTGATGCAAGAATTATACAAAATGATAAAATTAGATATTGCAAAATTAAAAGATGCATAAAACTACTTTTAGAAGGTCAAGCATAGACACTTGACCTTCTTTGAATTCGACATGGAGTCCACCTAATAGGTAAAATCAATTTTTTTTTACATCTTTATAAACTTCTCAATTTTATCGCCAATTTTGATGAAATAAACACCAGGAACAAGATTAGAAACATCAATCTTAAAATTCCCCTCTTGAGGGGTGGCATTTTGCAAAGCAAAATGACGGGGTGGAATCTTCTCTTCAAATATATTATAAATTTCGAACAACACACCCCACTTCGACAAGCTCAGTGCATCGCCTTGCTCCCTCTTGATAGAGGGGAAATTAAGAGAAATTTCTTTTTCTTTAAGTCCCTCCCTTCAAGGGGAGGGATTTAGGGTGGGGTTTTTCGAGGTCGGCTTTTTCAAACATAGATGCCGCATCAAGTGCGGCATGACAAACAAATAATTTCCGAGATACTTCGCTTCGTTCAGGATGACGCCAAAAAAAAGACAGGTCTAAAACCTGTCTCTACAAATTGTTCAGAATTACAGTAGAAAAATCTAGCAATGAGCTAATCCATCTTCTAATGTTTTGAGTAAGTCTTCAATATTCTCAATACCAACAGAAATTCTAACTAATCCATCAGTAATTTGAGCTTGTTCTCTTAATGCTTTGCCCATAGAAGCGTGAGTCATTGTTGCTGGGTGTTGGATCAATGATTCAACGCCACCCAAAGAAACAGCTAATTGCCACAATTTAATATTATCCATTAATTTTTTTCCAGCTTCTAATCCACCTTTTAATTCAAAAGCAACAACACCGCCGCCGCCTTTTGCTTGTTTGGTGTGAACTGCATAACCAGGATCTGATTTCAAAGTTGGATATCTTACCCAAGCTATTTTAGGATGGTTTTCTAATAGTTCAGCAACTTTTTGAGAATTTTCGCATACTCTTTCCATTCTTAAAGCCAAAGTTTTGATACCTCTATGAACTAAGAAAGAATTGAATGGGTCAATAACTCCACCAAAATGATTTAGAGTTTTACGGAAAGCTGGAGCTTCATCAGCATTTTTTACAATAATAATACCGGCAACAACATCAGCGTGACCATTGATAAACTTAGTCATACTGTGAATAATATAATCTGCGCCGTGTAGGAATGGTTTTTGAAGAATTGGGCTCATAAAAGTATTATCAACTGCGAATTTTGCACCATTTGCGTGAGCTAAGTCAGCAATTGCCTGCAAATCACAAACTGCAAGATTTGGATTGCCTGGAGTTTCCACAAAAATCATTTTAGTGTTCGGTTTAATCGCAGCTTTAACTTTTTCAGTATCGCTTGAGTCAACAAAAGTAGCACTAATGTTGAAATTTGAAAAATAATTATTTAGAATTGATGTTGTTGGTCCATAAACAGCTTCTGAGCAGATAATATGGTCTCCTGCTTTCAACACTGCTAAGAACAAAGTACTAACTGCAGCCATACCACTAGCGCATCCAAGAGCATAGGCTCCACCTTCAAGTTCAGCAACAGATTTTTCCATAGCCTCAACTGTTGGATTTCTCATTCTTGTATAAATATAACCGTCAGCTTCACCTTTAAATAATTTTTCTCCGTGCTCAGAGTTTTTAAATTTAAATGTTGAAGTTTGATAAATAGGTGGAATTACAGCACCAAATTCATCTTCACCAATTCCTGAATGAACGCATAAAGTGTCCATTCCCATATCATAATCACTTTTCAAAATACACTCCTAATATA
>CAIWET010000289.1 GCA_903911805.1 uncultured Ignavibacteria bacterium
ACAATAAAAATTATTTAATTACTTGTTTGTTTATTTATAAAAATTTGATAAAAAATGATAAAAAATCTTCTTTTTGTTTCTTTGGGTAGCGTAGTAGGTGGTCTATCTAGATATCTGGTAAGTTTATTAACTTCGAATTATTATATTGGGAAATTTCCGATAGCAACTTTTTCGGTTAACTTGATTGGTTCATTTATTATTGGAATATTATTTGGAATGATTGATAAAAATCATATTTTTTCTGAGCAAATCCGATTGATTTTAATTGTTGGATTTTGCGGTGGATTTACAACTTTTTCCTCATTTTCATTAGAAACGATGAATTTATTGAGAGATAATGATTTTATGATTGCATTTGCTTACGTAAGCTCTTCAATTATTTTGGGGTTATTGCTAACAATGCTTGGCAAAACGATTGCAAGTTAAATAAAAGAATTTAAATATAATCTGGTCTTATTTCATATTCGATTGGGTCTTCAATTCCAGCTTCGCTGAATCCACGAAGGCGTAAAGCACAAGAATCGCAAACTCCACAAGCAATTTCTGAATTTTTATAGCAACTCCAGGTTAACCCAAAAGGAATATCTAATTTTGCACCTTCAGAAATAATATCTTTTTTAGAAAAGTTAATCAATGGAGTTTTGATTTTAATATGAGTTTCTGGTTTTGTTCCTAAATTAATTGCAAGTTGGAAAGCATCAAAGAATTCTTCGCGACAATCAGGATAACCGCTGGAATCGAGCTGCATAGCTCCAATATAAAGAGCTTCTGCACCAATTACTTCCGCCCAACTTGTAGCAATTGCCAAAATATTAGCATTTCTAAATGGAACATAACTTGTAGGAATTTCTTTGGAATGAATGTCAGCTTTCGATATTTCAATTGATTTATCGGTTAGCGAAGAGCCCCCAATTTGAGCAAGATAAGATATATCAACAACCAATTCTTTTTCAAAATTAAAAGCTTGAGAGAGCTCTTTGAATGCTCTGAGTTCTCTGGCTTCTGTAATTTGTCCGTAATTTAAATGAAGTCCGCAAACTTTGTAACCATCTTTTTGTGCAATGGCACAGCAAAGAGCTGAATCCATTCCACCACTAACCAAAACAATTGCAAGCTTGCTCATTTTAATTATACTCTTTCGATAATTGTAGCGTATCCCTGGCCTACTCCTATGCACATTGTAGCCGCAGCATAGCGCTTATTAGTCAACTCGAGCTCTGTCATTGCAGTAAGGATTAATCTGGCTCCTGACATACCTAATGGATGCCCCAAAGCTATTGCACCACCATTTGGATTGATTCTTTCGTCATTATAATCTATTCCCCATTCTCTAATGCAGGCAATTCCCTGTGCAGCGAATGCCTCGTTCAATTCAATCAAATCCAAATCGTTAATTTTTAATCCAGCTTTTTTCAAAGCATTATTTACAGCCGGGACTGGTCCAATGCCCATAATTCTTGGCTCAACTCCTGCTACTGCAGAAGAAACAATTCTTGCTTTAGGGGTTAGATTGTATTTCTTAACCATTTCTTCGTTTGCTAAAAGTAACATTGCTGCTCCATCATTTATTCCTGATGAATTCCCAGCAGTTACGCTTCCACCAGTGCGGAAAGCAGGTTTTAATTTTGTCAATGATTCGATTGTTGTTTCTGGGCGATTGAATTCATCTTTTGCAAATTCAATAGTTGTTTTTCCAACTTGAATTGTCATTGGAGCAATTTCGCAATCAAATCTACCAGATTCTTGAGCTTTTTTTGCTTTCATTTGTGAGAGTAAAGCAAATTGATCTTGGTCTTCTCTGGAAACATTGTATTTTTCGGCAACATTTTCAGCTGTTTCGCCCATAGTATCTACTCCATAAAGCTCTTTCAATTTTGGATTGATAAATCTCCAACCGAGAGTTGTATCAAACATTTGAGCATCTCTGCCAAATGGACTTGAAGTTTTCCCAAAAACAAATGGTGCTCTGGTCATACTTTCAACACCACCGGCAATGAATAAATCGCCATCGTTTGAGCTAATCGCTCTGGAAGCATTTATCACTGCTGACATACCGCTTGCACAAAGTCTGTTTACGGTTTCGCCAGGCACTGAATAAGGAACACCAGCCAAAAGCAAAGCCATTCTAGCAACATTCCTATTGTCTTCGCCAGATTGATTTGCGCAACCAACAATTACATCGTTTATTTCCGATTTATCAATTTGGGGAAACTTCTCCAAAAGGGATTTGATGGCAAATGCTGCCATATCATCTGGTCTTACTGAAGCAAGAGAGCCGCCGTATTTTCCTACGGCAGTTCTTACACCTTCAATTATATAAGTAGTCTTTATATTCATTTAAATAATTTCTAAATCTAATTCAAAATTTTCTAATAATGATTTGCTAATTTCATCGGCATTGCCAGAGAAAGTAAGAATCAAGTTTTGGCTATTGAAGAATTTCTTTTGGATTCTAAATACCTGATCTACCGTAGCATAATTAATTTTACGATAAAAATCATCATAATATGTATCTTTAAGCCCTAAAGTTTTAATCGAAACCAGCATAGAAGCCAATTGATGAGGAGTTTCCAAAGTTTTTAAGAAATTTCCCATCATATAATTTCTAGCAATATTCAATTCTTCGAATTCAACTTTTTTCTCGTAAAAATTTGTCATTTCAGATTCAATAGTATCCAAAGTTACTATCAATGAATCAATATTAATAGCAGAACTTATTTGCCAGGAAGACAAATATCTTCTATTATCAAAATATGAGTTAATGCCATAGGTTAAGCCCATTTCTTCACGAACTTTTTTATTTAAGCGTGAAAGGAAGTAGCCACCAAAAATAGTGTTAGTTAAAGATAGAATGTGAAAATCCTGACTATTCCTGTCGATTGTTTTTTTGCCAATTCTGAGATTGATTTGTGAAGCATCTTTCTTGTCAACAATGATAGTTCTTTCTTTGTTGTACATATTTTCCTGAGTAGGTGGTTCTTGATGAACTTTTTTCAGAGGAAAATCTTTGCCAAGTGCTTTTATAAGATCATTATCAATATTTCCAGCCAAAACAAAGAATAAATCAGATTTCATAATTTCCTGATGGAAACTTTTTACGTCAGCTAAAGTGATGCTGTCAATAGATTCTTTTGTACCAATCAGAGTATGAGCATAACCTGAATTTTCATAAACTGTTTTATTAAAATTAACTTGAGCAAGATATTCCGGGTCGGAATTTTCTTGATCAATTCTTGCAATTTGTCTTTTTTTATATTTTTCAAATTCATCTTCTTTGAAAGCGGGATTTAAAAAACAGTCGAGAGCGAGCTCAAGTGTTCTAAATTGAAAATCTTCAAGGCAATGCACATTAAGAATTATCTCGTCCCAGCCGGTATTTATCGAGAATGAAGCGCCCATATCGTCAAATTCAGAAGCGATTTTATCAGCATCTCTAAGAATGGTGCCTCTTTGCATAAGTTGGGTTGTCAAATGAGCCAAACCGAAGATTTTTTCGGAATAAGCTCCCATTCTTACAACAAATTTAATATTAACTAGCGGAGTAGATTCCGAGTTAATTAAATATGCTTTGTAAGAATTAGTTATTTCAGCTTCTTGCCAAGCCGGAAACTTATACGGATAAATATCATTACTAAAAGGAATTTTCATAAAAATTCTATGTTTATTTAAAAAATATTTTTCTTATCAATTAATTTTTGTAATTTAAGAAAATTTTTTGACATATATATAGAATAAAGGGAAAATATGGCAGTAGATTCCAATATTTTGTTAGAATCGGGGACTAATGAACTCGAGATAGTAGAGTTCATAATTAAAGTAAAATCCAATAATGGAAGTGTTGAAAACCATTATTTTGGAATAAATGTGGCAAAAGTGCGTGAGATAATCAGGATGCCTGGTTTAACTCAATTGCCTAATTTACCCAAAAGTGTGATTGGTGTTTTTAATTTGAGAGATACAATTATTCCTGCTTTAAATTTGGCGGATTATTTATATAAATATAATTCAAATCATAAAAATCAAAAAATGATTATTGCTGAATTTAATAAAATTAAAAGTGGTTTTATAGTTGATGATGTGAATAGAATTCATAGAATTTCTTGGTCACAAATTGAATCTCCTGAAGCACTTCAAGAATTTAACTCCGATGACTCAACTGTGGTTGGTATAATTAAATTAGAAGATAGAAACATCTTGATGCTTGACGTTGAAAAAATTATTGCTGATATTGATCCTTCTTCAGCAATGGATAGAACCAAAATAAACATTAAGATGACTGGCAAACCTATTGCCGTCACTGCGGAAGATTCTGCTACGATAAGAAAAATGATTTCTGACAGATTAAATATGGCTGGATTTGAGATTCATAGTTTTAATGATGGATTTGAAGCTTGGCAATTTTTGCAAGAAATAGCAAACTCAGTAAAAACTGTAGAAGAATTAAAAACCAAAGTTAATGTAATTATCACCGACATTGAGATGCCACAGATGGACGGTTATTCATTAACTAAGCAGGTTAAAAGTCATCCATTGTTAAGCAAAATTCCTGTTTTGATTTTCTCTTCAATCGTTTCTCAGGAAATTTTACATAAAGGAAAATCAGTTGGGGCTGATGCGCAATTGACAAAACCTCAAATTGGCGAATTGTTAGAAACTGTAAGGAATTTGCTTGCTTAAAAATAATATTATTTTATAATACTAAAATCGATTTACTTCGTCTTTTAGGTATTATTTTGGTAAGTACGGAGTTAAAATGGGTAATTTACAGACTAATAAAGAAATAAACCATTTACATAAGTTAAGACAGGGAAAAATTTTAAAAGAACTGTTAGACAAAGATACATCTATTCTCTTTGAAGATCCTTTAGAGAATGATATGGTACTCAATATGGGTCCTCAGCACCCTGCTACTCACGGAGTTTTAAGAGTGCTTATCAGACTTGATGGTGAAACTATTATTAAATGCGTGCCTGAGTTGGGATATTTACACCGCGGATTTGAAAAACTCGCTGAAAATGTTACTATGCACGAGTTTATTCCTCATACTGACAGATTAGATTATCTTGCACCTTTTTCTAATAATACTGCTTTTACTTTAGCTATCGAAAATGCTTTAGGCATCGAAGCTCCAGAAAGAGCTCAATGGATTAGAACTTTAGTAACAGAATTGGCAAGAATTTCTTCTCATTTAATGGCTATTGGCTCTACCTGTATGGACGTTGGTGCATTAACTGTTTTGCTTTGGACTTTCACCGAAAGAGAAAAACTTTATGATATTTTTGAATTAATTTGTGGAGCAAGATTCACAACTTCATATTCAAGAATTGGCGGAGTTGCTAATGATATTAGCGATGAAGTATTAATGATGATTAAAAAATGGGCTGACCAATTCCCTAAAGAATTAGATTATTTCGGAAAATTAGTTCATAAAAATAGAATTTTCGTTGACCGTATGGCTGGAATCGGCATTTTGACTAAAGAACAAGCTGTTAATCTTGGATTGACAGGACCTGTTATCAGAGGCGTTGGCATTCCTAAAGATTTGAGAAAAGATGAACCATATTTGATTTACGATAAACTTGATTTTAATGTTGTTACTAAGCCCGAAGGCGATTGTTGGGCAAGATATATGGTTAGATTTGGCGAAATGTATGAATCATTGAAAATGGTTTATCAGATTATCGACAAAATGCCAAAAGGCGACATTAAATTAAAAGACCACAAAACAACTTTACCAAAGAAAAAAGAAGTTTACGCCAATATGGAGCAATTAATCAATGACTTTATGCTAGTAAACTTTGGAGCGGCTCCAGAACCAGGCGAAACTTATACTGCTTTCGAAGGTCCTAAAGGCGAGCTTGGATTTTTCATTGTTTCAGACGGCACCGGTCATCCTTGGAAAATGAAGATACGCTCAAGTTGTGCTTCCAATTTACAAGGTCTTTCAACTATGGTTGAGGGTTCAATGATTTCAGACGTTGTTGCAATTATTGGTTCAATCGATCCAATTATGGGCGAAGCTGATAAGTAAATCAATAAATATAAATACTTAAAAAAAAGGTTGGCTATTTAAGTCAACCTTTTTTTTTATTTTTAAATAAACGTTTAATAATTTTTAAAAATTTTATATGAAAAATTTAATTTTCACTCGAAATAAATCAATAATTACAATTTTTTTATTGATAATATTCC
>CAIWET010000290.1 GCA_903911805.1 uncultured Ignavibacteria bacterium
ATATATTAAAAAAAATAATGGTACAAATTAATATTGAATATCTTGGCGAATTACATTGCCAAATTGAACACGGTCCATCAGGACAAACATTTTTGACAGATGCACCTATTGATAATAATGGGAAAGGTGAATTTATTTCACCAACTGATTTACTTGCTACTTCAGTCGGATCTTGCATTGCTACAATTATGGGGATTCAAGCAAATCGACATAATATTGATATAAAAGGACTTAAGATAAAAGTTCTAAAAGAAATGCAAAATGAACCTTATAGAAGAGTAAAAACATTATTTATTGAATTCCAATTTCCTAAAAAGTTAGATGATAAGTCTTTTACAATTATGAAAAATGTAATTAAAACCTGTCCTGTGACTAGAAGTTTGCATCCAGACATTATAATTCAAGATTCATACATATTTTGTGATTAGAAAAGCTAATAATGCTTTACTAATTCACTAATTTTAGTTAATTTTGTAAAAGTAATTTAGTAAAATTGAGGAATAAATGAAAATTCTTTTTAAAAACATAAGACTATTAAATCCAGAGCAAAATTTAGATAAGATTGCTAATTTATTAATTATTGATGGAATAATTTCAAAAATCTCCGAAACTGATATTCAAGTTGATAACGAGACTGAAGTTGTAAATGCTGAAAATTTAATTGCATCTCCAGGTTTATTTGATATGCACGTGCATTTCAGGGAACCAGGTTACGAATACAAAGAAACAATTGAAAGTGGCTGTAAATCAGCAGCCAATGGAGGATTTACAGGTGTTGTAGTGATGCCTAATACAAATCCAACTATTGATAAACCTGAAGTTGTTGAATATATCAAACAAAAAGCTAAAGACAATTTAGTTGAACTTTTGCAAGCTGCAGCTATTACTCAAAATAGAGAAGGTAAGCAACTTAGTCCAATGTATGAATTAGCTGATCACGGTGTAGTTTATTTTACTGATGATGGGACTTCTGTTACTGATTCAAATGTTATGAGAAGAGCATTTGAATATGCTTCCGCAAAAGATTTTATGCTAGCTCAACACGCTGAAGACCATAAATTGACTGAGAATTTTTCAGCAAACGAAAGTGAATTAACTGGCAAATTAGGATTGAAAGGATATCCAAATGTTGCAGAGGAAATAATTGTAGCTAGAGATATTATGTTAGCTGAATTTTTAGGCAATAGAAGATATCACGTATCTCATATTTCTACAAGAGGCGCCGTTAGAATTGTAAGAGCAGCAAAAGCTCGTGGCACAAGAGTTACATGCGAAGTAACACCACATCATTTTAGTTTACCAGATGATTTAGTAGCTAGCTATAATTCTGATTTGAAGATGAATCCACCATTAAGAACAAATGATGATATTGATGCAATGATTGACGCTTTAAAAGATGGCACAATTGATTGTATCGCTACAGATCACGCACCACATTCATTACACGAAAAAAATGTTGAATTTGAAAAAGCTCCTTGTGGTATTGTAGGTTTAGAAACTTCTTTAGCAGTTTCATTGACATATTTATATCATCAGAATCATTTAACTTTAAATCAAATTATTGAGAAAATGGCTATTAATCCTAGAAAGTTATTGAGAATCGAAGTTCCATCAATTTCAGAAGGTAATTCTGCAAATCTAACAATTTTCAATCCTAATGAAGAATGGTCTGTAAATAAAGAAAAGCTAATGACAAAGTCGAAAAATACACCATACAACAAATACCAATTAAAAGGTAAACCATATTTTACTATTAATAATAATAAAATTCATAAATGTGTTTTATAGGTAAGACAAATGGCAGAAGACGAAACAAAGACTCATAAAGAAAAACAAAATGCAATTGAATCAATGTTTATGAAAGATTCAATGATGACTGAAATGAAAAAGAAGCTTGAGACTCAGATTGATAGTAAAAATCCAGATTTGATAAAAGCTTTAAAATTGTTGATTAGTGATGATAAGGATCATGATTAGCAATATAATCTACATTATGTAAACTTGCATAAGTAAAAGAAAGAGAGTCACCTCTCTTTCTTTTTTTTATATTGATTTATGAGTTCCGTCGCAATAAGGTTGATTGTTTGATTGTTTACATCCACAAAGATAAACTTTCTTTTTCTCAATAATTTCAAACTTAATTGATTTTAAATCTGTTTTATTTCTATGCTCTGAATCACAAAATGGCTGTGCTTTAGAATATCCACAAGTACAGAAACTATATTTTTTTGGTTCTAAAGTCACACAATAAGGTGTTTTTGACGCTATTATTTTATTTTCCATAGTTTACTCTCCTATATTTATTTATTTTTACATTCTTTGAGGCGCTTTGATGCCTAAAATAGATAATCCATTAAATAATGCAATTTTAGTTGTATTTGCTAAAGATAGTCTTGAATACATCAATTTTTCTTCAACTCCCATAATTCTGCAATCGTGATAGAATGAATGAAATCCAGAAGCTAAATCTCTTAAATAGTCAGCTAAAATCATAGGTTCAAGTTTTTCGCAAGCTAATTGGACTAAATCAGTGAATTTTAATAGTAATTTAATCAATTTAAGTTCACTTTTGTGTGTTAGCAATTCTGTTTTTATATCTTTTTTTAATCTTATACTATCTTTTTCTAAATTTTCAATTATTGAGCAAATTCTAGCATGAGCATATTGCAAATAGAATACAGGGTTATTATTAGATTGTTCTTTTGCCAAAGTTAAGTCAAATTCCAAATGAGTAGAAACTCCTCTCATAATCAAAAAGAATCTTACAACGTCTTCCCCAACTTCTTCAATTAATTCATCTAATGTATAACTTTTGCCAGAGCGTTTTGACATTTTAACTTGTTGACCGTTTTCAGTTAGTGTAACAAATTGATGAATTACAACTTTTACTTTATCTTTA
>CAIWET010000291.1 GCA_903911805.1 uncultured Ignavibacteria bacterium
AGTATAATTTTATAATTATAATGTGTTTTTTATACTTTACAAACTTTAATAATATCTTCAGGATAATTGTCTGATTGCGAAGAACCAGTTAAAAATACAAGTAAATCTTCAGATTTGAGGTTCATTTTATCTTGTATAAATGAAGTTAGCTCATCAAAACTATTAGTATTTACGTTATCAGGAATAGTTAGATAGTTTATTCCCCATATAATTGAAAGGAATTTATTCTGAACATTTTTTGTTATTGAAACTATTGGCTGAGATGGTCTATATTTTGCAACATTTATAGATGTGATCCCTGTATTTGTTATTGGAACTATTGCTTTGGCACTAATATTTTCAGCAAGAACGCAAGATGCTTTGGCAACCGCATCGTTAATAAAAATAGAATGAGCTTTTGCTTTTTCAATTTTATTTTTAACTAAATATTTTTCCTCAACATTAATTATAATTCTTGACATATAGTCAACTGCCTCAAATGGATACTTACCAATGCTTGTTTCTCCGCTTAGCATAACGCAATCTGCACCGTCAATTACAGCATTTGCTACGTCGCTTGCTTCAGCTCTAGTTGGTCTTGGATTACTAATCATCGATTCAAGCATTTGGGTTGCAATTATAACAGGTCTTCCATAATAATTGCATTGCTCTATTATTTCCTTTTGCAAAACAGGAACTTGTTCTGCTGGCATTTCTAATCCTAAATCGCCACGAGCTACCATAATCGCATCAGATTCTTCGATAATATCTTTAATATCTTCGTATCCTTCAAATCTTTCAATTTTCGAAATAATTGGAACTGTTCTACCAAATAATTTCATTGCAGTCTTTAATTCTATCACATCTCTTTCGCTTCTTACAAACGAAAGTGCAACAGCATCAACTCCTGCATTCAAGCCAAATTTCAAATCTTCAATATCTTTATCGCTCAAAGAAGGTGCAGAGCTAGATACTCCAGGTGCAATTATTCCTTTATTGCTTTTTAATATTCCACCTTTGACAACCTTAGTATAAATATTGATTTTGTCAGTTTTAATTACATTTAAAATTATATAACCATCGTCAAGCAGAATTTGATTTCCTGCTTTAACTTCTTTGATTAAGTTTTGATATGAAGTTGAAACTCTTAATGCTGTTCCTAACTCTAATTGTTCAGAAGTTATTATAAAATCAGCACCATCTTGAAGCAAAACACCCTCATCAGGAACTTTTGATGTCCTGATTTTTGGTCCTTGCAAATCTTGAATAATTGCAATATTTTTATTTGTAATTAATTCAGCTTCTCTTATATTTTTAATTGTTTGTAGGTGTACATCGTGTGATCCGTGAGAAAAATTCAACCTTGCCGAATCCATACCAACATTGATTAATCTTGCTAAATTTTCAACGCTATCTGTTGCTGGTCCTATCGTGCATAAAATTTTAGTTCTTCTCATTGGAATTATCCTAATTAATATTTATATAATTTTATAGAGACGCAAAAAAATCAAAAATAGGTTTGAATAAAATAAAAAAGACGAGATTGACTCGCCTTTTTAAATTGATATTTTATTAAGATTCAATTAAATATAATCAAATCTTGCTGTGAAATGTCTTAAAACTGGTGCTTGATAAGTAAGCTTCATCGGTCTAAGTTCGTTTCTTCTATTAAATACTTCAATTACAGCTTCGGCTGTATATTCAATATGGCTCTTTGTGTAAACTCTTCTAGGAATTGCAAATCTTACTAAGTCCATTGGAGGATTGATATGATTTCCGTTTTCGTCGTATTTTCCAAACATCACTGAACCAATTTCGCAACATCTAACTCCACCTTCTTTGTAAACTTCTACTGCAATTGCTTGTCCTGGGAAGTGTTCAGGTTTGATATGTGGAGCAAATCTTCTTGCATCTAAATATACTCCGTGGCCGCCCGTTGGTTCTAAAAGTGGAACTCCAGCTTGGAGCAATAAATCACCAAAGAATTTTACTTGACCAATTCTTGATTGAAGATAATTTTCATCCATTACTTCAATAAATCCTTGAGCTAAAGCTTCAAGATCTCTTCTTGCCAAACCACCATAAGTGATAAATCCTTCAGTTGCTATAAGGTTAATTCTGAGTTTTTCTGCCCATTCTGTGTTATTCAAAGCAATAAAACCACCAGTATTTGATAAACCATCTTTTTTGGAACTCATTGTTGCGCCATCAGCATAAGAAAACATTTCTCTAACGATGTCGATTATTGGTGTATTTTCATAGCCTTTTTCTCTTTGTTTGATGAAATAAGCATTTTCAGCAAATCTGCAACAATCTAAGAAAAGAGGAATATCGTATTTTTTGCAAACTTCTTTTGTTTCTCTAATGTTTGCCATTGAAACTGGTTGTCCACCACCACTATTGTTAGTAATAGTAAGCATACAAACAGGGATATTTTCTCTGCCAGTAGTTTTAATGAAGTTTTCTAATGCTTCAATATCCATATTACCTTTAAAATCAGCAATTACTTCTGGTTTTGTACCAACTTCGCAAGGTAAATCTACTGCAGTTGAACCAACTATTTCAATATTTCCTCTTGTTGTATCAAAGTGAGTATTGTTTGGAATTAACTTTCCAGGTCCACCAATTACATTGAATAGAATTCTTTCAGCTGCTCTTCCTTGGTGAGTAGGAATAATTTCAGCCATTCGAGTAAAATTCTTTACTTCGTTTTCAAATTTATAGTAACTTCTTGAACCTGCATAAGATTCATCGCCATCCATAACTGCAGCCCATTGCTTTGAACTCATAGCTGTTGTACCGCTATCAGTTAACATATCAATTGTAATTGCATCAGATTTTAAAGTAAAAGGATTTAGAAAGGCATCTTTGATGAATTGTTCTCTATCACTTTTTGTAGTGATTGGAATTGCTTCAACAGCTTTGATTTTAAAAGGTTCAATTAATGTTTTCATCTTATTAATTATATTTAATTTTAATTAA
>CAIWET010000292.1 GCA_903911805.1 uncultured Ignavibacteria bacterium
AATAATGATTTTACAGTATTTTCTAATGGATGAATTTTTTACAATTAAGAACAATGAAAAATTTAATTAAACTCCAACAAAATTAAAGGTAAAACCAAAATATGGTGAACTCACTTGGGTGAATCTGAAAACAAAATCTGTTCTGAAAATGAGTAAAATTCTATTTAATGAAAATCCTGCTTCTAAGTAGTATTTATCTTTTGTTATGCTTGTTGAGTTTGGGATTATTAAAATTCCATTATTGTCTTTAGCAAATATTGCTTTATCTGAAAATGTTGTCCAGCCGATGCTCGAAAATCCTATAAATTCTATACCGAATGAGGCAACATTTGGAATTCTTAATACTCCCGGGAAAACTTCTCCAAAATTATGGTCAAAGCTTAAAGCTAAAAATTTATCTCCAAAAAATTCTTTGTTTCTCATATTTTTGAAAACTGTGTTTCCTGCTAAAACTGAGCCACTTCCTTCTAATGGATAGAATTTTTGCATTGGCACACTTCCCCAGCTATATGCGCCATAAAGCTTACTTGTTAATCTCCAAAGCGGCATAGTAAAAAATCGCAAATTCATCTCACCATATAATCTCGAAAAATCGAAGTCTCCCCCAACCAAGTCTTTCTGTGAATTTTCGTAATTTAGATAAATTCCAAAATTACCAATTCTTCTAAATCTGCTATAATTATAATAAACCTCAATGCCAGCAGTTCTTAAATTGCCAGGTATAATTGTTGGATTTCCTCTGAATGATGTATGAAATGGATTTAATGAGAATAGCGCATTAGAATGAGCTGAACTTTGGTCTTCATTTTTATAATAAAGTCTTAAGCCTTTTATCCTTCCAAATTCATCTCTTTTTAGAAAAACTTTTTGCCCAAAATTCATTTCGTATCCAATTTCCCATCCACGATTGTAATAGTAATCTCCATAATCATTTTTGAAGAAAAGTGAAAATGCCGTTATAAATGATGTAGATATCCCAAATGGATTATCTATTCTGTCCAACCGATTATAAATATTTCCATAAAGCCCGAATTTTTGCAGCGAATCCAGGAAGAAATTGAATTTGAAATCATAATAAATTTTTTTATCTAAAAATCCATATCCAGCGTTTGTATTTACTCGAATATTTTCAAAGAAATCGTACTTTACTCCTAATCCCAAATATGCTCCGTGAACACGATTATACCTAAATACATTGTCAAATCCTGTAAATGGCTCTTGATTGAATTGAGCGAAGAAGTTCCTGATTGGCGTCAAATATTGAGTAAAAAAGTTTGTTCCAACCACAGAATCTGGATTCTCAATAGCATTTTGAATTGCCAGATATGCCTCAGCTTCTTCTTTTCTTAATGGTAATAATTGATTTTCGTTCCAGAGGTTGGTGTCTATTTTATCAACGTTTGGAGAAACTTCAACTCTTCTATTTTCGAATAATTTGTCGTCAAGTTTTGGATTTATTTCATAATTATATGCAATTGTTTCAATATTAAGGTCAATTCTAGGAGCAACAATATAGAATAATTCTGCCACTAAGCTGGTTTTTATCCTCATAATGCTTGGCATAATATAGCCAGGAGTAACTTCCTCAAATTTTTGAAAATATTCCATTTTTGCATTAAATGGTAACTGAACTGCTTTATTTGGTTTGAAGTTTATTGAATACGGCACAAGTGTTTCAGGGTCAAAAAATATCTCGCCTTCGCAGAGTTTTCTTAAGCTTGATTTCGGCTTAAAAACAACTCGAATTGCATTTCTCATTTTCTTAAGATTTACTGTATCTTCAATAAAAAAATCATAATAATCAATTGCATCTGGATGAAATGGAGTTGCCACTATTTCACCAACAATTGAAACATTGTCATCATAAGCATTTAAATTTGTTCCAAATACTACAAAATTTGCTTGTGGAGGAATGTTTTGAGTTTGTCTTCGTTGATAAATTTCATTATAGTAAACATCTGGCTTTTTGAAATATCCTCGAGAGTATGATTCAAAAATTGAAACAATAGTTGTATCTACAGATTTGTCAGTTCTTCCGGCTGTGATTGTATCAGTTGCAGCAGTAAACTTGCTATAAAGCAAATACGAATAAGTTTGTAATGAGTCAGTTTGATGCTTCTTTCTAGCAATAACTTTTCTCATCAGCTGAGCGCCAGGATCTTCTGCAATAACTATAACGTCAGCAGTATTTTTATATGTATTTTTTAGTGAAATATCAAGTCTGACCGAATCCCTATCAATTTTTATCAATCGTTCTTCGCTTACTTTTCCGACCATAGAGAAAATCACATTGTAAACCCCTGGATTTAAATGCAATTGATAATCCCCTTTTTTATTTGTATATCCACCCAATTTTGAATTTTTAATTCTAATTGATGCAAAATCAAGAGGTTCACCGCTCTCATAATCTTTTATATTTCCATAAAAAATGGTATGGGAAAACGCAAAATCAGAGAATATTAATAATGTAAATATTATATATTTCAAGTATTTCATAAAGACTTTATTATAACTTTGCACTATAAATAAAGTGATTTAATTTCAACAATCATTCCGGCAATCTCCAAATCGAAATTAATAATATCTTCTTTTTTCCACTCAAATTTATAAGTAAAATCTTCATCATTGGAATCTTTTTGAGCAGCATTTGTAAATATCAATCTAGCCTCAAAATTCTTTTGCTCTGGGAATAATTTACTTACAATATAGCAATAGAATTTCATTTGATTTTCGTAACCTTTTGCCATATTTGGTATATACGAGATTTCTCTTACGAAGTTCGATTTCCAATCCCAAACAATATAATCCCCATTTTGATTTTTAAAGATTAAATCAATTACACCTTTTAAAAAGTCCTTTTGATATGGTATTCTAAATGATAATTCTTGTTGCCAATCATCTTTAAATTTGATTGATTCTTTAAATAATTTTGTTGAAGATGTATTAATCACTTCATCAATAATTTTATCTATTGTTGCTTGACTTAGCTCTTTATAATCTTCATAAGTCTTTAATATTTCAACTAGTTCATCTTTGGTTACCTCTTTTTCGAAAGAATGCCACTCATTAATTTGCTCGAAAACATAATGCAATGCAACTCCTTTTGCCAATGCATTTAATTGTCCAGCGTTACCAGTTTCAAATTCATTATTTGCATTTTTAATTTCGAATCTTTTTGCATCGAGCCCATAAATATAATTTTCGATAAATTCAGCTTTATCTTTTTTGAGAGCGTGAATTTGAGAAGGTGAAATATTCTCGTTGGTGAACATTAATTCAATTTCGTCAAAGATAAATTCGGCATTAATTAATGCCTTATCTATTGAAATATTTGGATTATATTTGTTTTCTACAGGCTCAAATTCAAAATTTAGTTTATAATCAAATGAGTCTTTTGTAAAATTACTTCCTGCATTATACATATCAAGGGATGAATTAAGCTTTATTTCATTAACAGCTTTTGTCATCATAACTTCAGACAAATCAATACCAAATGCATCAGAAAAACCATTAACCATTAAAGCAAAAAATGATTTATATTTATTAAATCCATTTTTTTTCGATTTTATATCACCAGTAGCGGTTATAAATAAATGGTCTTTAGCTCTAGTGAGGGCAACATAGAACAATCTCAATTCTTCAAAAGATAAATTTTCTCTTTCATCTTGTTCAGCAAGAAAACGCAATGGAGTAGTAATCTTTTCTAAATCTTCGGAGTCAATATCTGGGATTTTGAATACCAATCCATATTTGTCATTTTTGAAAATATCAGGAAGTTTTGTATTTGTTCCAGCATTTGCTGAAATTACAAAAACAACTGGTGCATCAAGACCTTTTGATGCGTGGATTGTCATCAAATTGACTGCATTATCGCCTGTGATTACTGTCGCTTCTGAATCTTTTGCTGAATTATCAAGGTTGTAATTTAATTCTTTGATAAAATCATACATTGTTCTGAAACCAGGATTTTCGTATTCACGCGATTCTTCGATAATCTTTTCAATATTTGCGTGAATTTGTTCAAATCTATTATTTTCAGAAAGTTTAGTTAGATAAAATGTCTTTTCTACCAATCTTCTAATAATTGATTGAATTGTCATACTTGGTGCAAGCGAAACAGCAGAATTCAAGAATTCGTAAGTATCAAGAATTTTTTCTTTATCGATTGCAGTCAAATCAACATTATTATTCTGAATTTCGTAAACGAGTTTTTTTAGTTTATCGAAAAATGATTTTTCGTGAATAAATGTTTTTAGTATAAATATTTCATTATCCGAAAACTCGAAAAACTTCGATCTTAGAACAGAGAGCAAAGCAATATCATCATCTTTATTGACAATAAAATTTAAATATGATATAATATCTTTAATTTCGGAAGTATTAAAGAATCCTGCACCACTATGCAAAACATAAGGTATTTTATTACCTCTTAGCTCTTCTGCCAATACTTCAAGGTCTTTTCTTCTTCTAGCCAAAATATACATATCAGAGTATTTTGCTCTTTCGTATTTATCGCCATTTTGAATTAAATATCTGTTTTCATCTTTAGGAGCGTTTACTATTTCTAGGATTTTTCGTGCAATCATCAATGATTCAGTTTTATTAATATCTTGCTCTTCAAATTCCTCTTCAATATTTTCAGTTTTTACTCCTTTTGATTTTCTTTCGTCGTAAGTAGTAGTATTGAGTAATAGATTTACAGTCCCAAGTTCATTAGGTTTTTCAGCATTAGCATTTCTTCCGATTGCAAATTTTTCGTAATCTACTGAAAATTCCGAATCAGTTTTTATCATAATTTTAGCAAAAAAATCATTCAGAAATGCGCCAATAACTGGTTGAAGTCTAAAAGTTGTAGTTAATTTTGAATTACCAAAAATTAAAGATTTTTCGGAATTATCAGGAATATCATATTTGCTAACAAATGGATATTCTACATCTCTGAATTGAACCTGATTAGAAATGCTTATATCTTGCATTGCTTTTGCAAAAACTCTTACATCGGCTTTACGGAAAGCATAGATGCTTTGCTTAGTATCACCAACTATAAATAGGTTAATCGGGCTCTCGCTTGTTGGGTCACTCAAAGTTGAAATCAATTTCTTAACTATTTCGTATTGCAAAGCATTAGTATCTTGAAATTCATCTATCATCAAATACTTAATTTTTGATTTTAGCTCCATTATTACTTTTTCATCTTCAAGTATTTTTAATGCCTTAATCATCATATCATCAAAATTGTATTTCGCTGACAAATCTTTCTCTTTGTTAACTTGCTCTAAAATTTCAATAGCATAATCAACTAACATAATACTATATATGATCAAATCTTCATCGTATTCACTGTTTTCAAGAGTATCTTTAATTTTAATTAAATCTGGCAATCCTTCTAAATAAAGTCCAATATCTGGATTTTTTTCTAAAACATATTGAGTAAATAAATAATCTGCTTTTATTATGCCATTAACTATAATTGATGAAACATTATTAGTAAATTCCTTTAATTTATCAAAATCAGAAATTTCAATATATCTTATTTTTTCATAATTTTGCTTTGAAAGTTCTAAAGCATTTACTTTTAATGGTGTGAACTTTGAAGTATCGATTTGATTATAAAATTTTTCCAAATTGGAATTAAGTGTTTTTGCAATCTTCCCATACTTTTTATAATAATAATCTTCGATATCACCTAATAAAGTGTCCTTATTTTCATCATAAAATTCCTTTAATTTGAAGAGTTCATATTCTTCTTTAACTAGATGTTCCAAGTAAGATATTAAAGTTTTTTTGCCGAAATAATAAATCAATTTCTCTAAATTTTCATCATCAATTTTTTCAGAACCTTCTTGATAAGAAGTCTTTTGGTAAATGAATTTTTTAATCTTAGAATTAATCAAATCCCTTGTTTCTAGCTCAGACAATTCACCAAAATTTGGCTGAATATCAGCCTCAATCGGATAATCTTTCATCAATTTATTGCAAAATGAATGAATTGTAGATACATTTGCATAAATCATCTTATTCCTAAGATTAATCAAATGGTGCTTTTCTTTATTCTCAGCTGATTGGATTTTTTCTTCCAAAACTCGATTAATCTTTTCTTTCATTTCGGCTGCAGCTTTTTTTGTAAAAGTAATAGCAACAATCTCTGATGGATCTTTGCTAACCTTTATTCTGCCCAAACTATCCAATGAGAGCTTTTCCGAATCGGTTAAAATGTCAATATATCTATCAACAAGAACTTTTGTTTTTCCTGAACCTGCATTTGCAGTTACAGATAAATTTCTATCAAAAGAGCTGGCAATTTTTTGCTCAAGCGTTAGTTCCATTTTTATGTTTTCCTCTAAATAAAGATGCAAAGATTCCTACAACTGACATTCCTGTAAATATCATAAACGCAAAGTGCATAGTACTCATCAATCCATCAGGATGATTTTTTAACGATTCTTTTTCACCAACAAAAAATGCAATTACAAGCATTGTTAATCCCATACTCATCATTTGACCAAGTGTTCTCATTGTTGACGAAATTGAAGAAGCGAGTGCTAATTCTCTTTTCTCTACTGAACTCATAATTGCTACTGTATTTGGCGATGAGAATAAAGCAAATCCTAATCCCAAAAATAATAAAATTCCAACAATCCAAGGAATACCTGTATCAATATTAATAAATGACAAAGCCAATAAACCAAGTGCCGAAATAGCCATTCCGATTGATGAAAGAATACTCGCATCGTATTTATCTGATAATTTTCCAGTTAATGGAGTGAAAATTGCCATTACAACTGGTTGAGCAATTAGAATTGTTCCAGCTTGTGCAGGAGTCATATTCCTGGTGATTTGAAGAAATAAGCTCAATAAAAATCCAACTGAAAAAGTTGTAGAATAATTTATAAAACTTGCGATATTTGAAAAAGTAAATCTTGTGTTTCTCCAAAAAAGCGAAATATCGATAATTGGGTTTTTAATTTTGTGCTCATAAATTGCAAATAATACTATTCCAATAATGCCGATTGCCCAAACGATTGCTCCAGGAATCGAGTTAAGTTTAGAAAAACCAAGCATAATCATAACAATCGAAATCACATATATAATTGTTCCAAGATAATCAAATTTAGATTCTTGCGGAATTTTCCATTCTTGCTTAATAATAAATGCAAAATACCATCCGCCTATTGCCATTGGTAAATTGATTAAAAACAGAACTCTCCAGCCAAAATGCTGAGTTACAATTCCACCAATAAATGGACCTAATGACAATCCGATATAAACAACAGAAATCACCCAGCCAATTGCCTTTCCTCTTTCATGT
Organism: uncultured Ignavibacteria bacterium; assembly: GCA_903911805.1. GTDB lineage: Bacteria > Bacteroidota > Ignavibacteria > Kapaibacteriales > UBA2268 > CAIWET01. The sequence goes on from CAIWET010000292.1 coordinate 7,310, forward strand.
GGTTCATAAAGTGATGTTGTAATTGCCAATCCGGTAGCAAAAGTCATTCCGGCACCAATTCCTTGGATAACTCTTGATAAAATCAAGGTTAATGGATCAACTGAAAGTGCTGCTAAAATGATTGAAATAATCATAATTATCATACCAGTGGTGTACATTTTTTTTCTACCCCACATATCAGAAATTTTTCCGATTGGAACAACGAATGCAGCAGTTGCAAGTAACATGCCAGTTGAAACCCAACTCATTGTTACTGCATCCATATGAAATTCAATTGTTGGTAAAGCAACGTTTACTGAAGATGAAAGAAATGGAGTCATAAATGAACCAAGCATCGCAGAAATCAGAGCATTTCTTTTGTCTTTATTATTATTCATAGTCAAATTCTCTACCATATATTTCGGGCAATTTATATTTGTGTGATTGAAAAATCGAGAAAAGTTGGTCAGAAGTGAAAATTATTTCTCCAAGTCTTCTCTCGTCAAAGTTATAAGCAAAATCTATTCTGAAAATGCTACCGGGTCCAGTGGCAGTCATATTGTGTATTCTTATTCCAGCACCAATTGAATGATGCCATTGTGTTTTATTCAATCGTGTATTTTGTTCCCAAACAGTGCCAAAATCATAAAAAGCAGTTGGTGACAATTTGAAAATCCAAAATTCATAATCTGGGAAATATCTCAATTCGAGATTTCCAACAATTCTGTTATCTCCAGTTAATTGATTAGCACGATAACCCCTCAATCCAGTTGAATTATCTAAAATTAATTGACGCAATTCCCACCAATTCCAAACAGTTTGTTGCCTGATTTTACCAGCAATCAGTAAATCCGGATTGATTTTATAAAATGCCAATCCCATAAATTCCTGATAAGTATAAAATCCAAAATCGCGGGCAAAACTACTAGCACCTGTCATTTGACCAAAAAAATATAAATTATCAAAAAGCCAGGATTTTTCGCCTTGAGCGCCTACGTAATATAAGTGCATTCCTTTATGACCAATCGGGAAAACTTTACCTAAAGTTGCGGTTCCCCATCCACCAATTGGCAAATCTTCCTGCAAAAATCCATTCAATTTTGAAGTGGTATGATAATTTTCTGAAACTGAAGAAAAAGCTATTAAAACTTTTCCGCAATTATCATAAGCTCTATCATATTTATAATCTCCTCGATCAACTTCCTGATATTCTCCAAAAATCGTTATAAAAACTCTGTCGATTTTTCTCCAAGCTTGTGAATACCAAAATTGCATTTTATTTTCGTGAAATGGCATTAATCTTACCGAATCTGAATAACGATAAAGAAAATCATCGCCATTAGAATTATAGGCAAAAGCACCATAAGAATTGACATCATCAAGACTTTTGAAAGGTTTGCTAAACTGAACACTTTTTGTATCGCGAATTTTATTTGTAAAATAATATAAATCTAGATTAAAATCTGTTCTGACTAATTTCCTTAAACTCAAAGCTCCAGCATATTGCCAACCAATATTATTTTCAGAGCGATGTAAAGCTTCTACTGAAATTTGATTACCTGTACCTAATAAATTAAGCTCTTCGAATCTTCCACCTAAATTTTGAACACCGCCACCAGTTCCCAATAACAATGCTGTATAAAATGACCATTTATCTTGAGTGAAAATGTGAGCGTCGTACTTATAATCATTTACAGAATCGAGCATTATGCTGACATTGGTAAAAAGACCAGTGTTCCTTAAATTTCTTTCAGTTTCATAAATCAAATCTTCGCTAATATCTTGTTCTTCAGAAAAAAGAACTTCATCTTCAATTATGTAATCTCGTGTTAAAGGTCTGATTGCATTCAAAAAAGGAGCTAGAAAAAACCAATTCTTTTGAGTAGAATCAAAAACATTCTTTTTATGAATAAATGTTTTTCCAATTCTTTCAGCAGAAATTGCATTAATTCCGACCATTAAAATCAATAAAACACAGAATATTATCTTATAAAATCTATACATTTATACAATTATCTGCTTTGAAAATTACAGGCATCATATAAATACTTTGCGTTATGCTTTATGTTTTGTATTAATTCTGTTATATAATTGTATCTATGTTTCTATCTGCTATATCAGCGTCATCATTGTTTTTATTAGACACAATATGAATGTTTGTAATACGATAATTAATTTTTGCTCGTTAGTCTATGATATTTAATCCATACCGAATCATATGTCCTAATTTTATAAAAATGAATGTACACTATAAGGGTTAATAATATTTTATTTAACCCTTATAGTGGTAAAAAACAAATATACTTGTCATAACTAGGTTCATGTCTATTAACTACAACAAATCGATAATATCAGTATGACTTAACATATGACGTCGACAACAATATCGCGACAAGCCAATTTCGTTCATTGCCTTACATTCCACCGTTTGTTTATCCAGGTCTTTGACACTATTTGTTATTAAATTGTGTTCTGCATCACTGCTAAGTGTTGCTAATAATTCTTGATAACGTTTCCATTTTGAAGCTATCGTATTTCCACACGTCATACAACGAACAGGAATAATCATTGAATTTGAATATATAATAATGTTATGTTTTTCTTCTTAAATATATCAATTTTTTATACATTTCTCCAACTTATAAAAAAATGATGTATTATATGACATACACCATACATATAATAACCAAAATGAACGACTTTGCTCGTGCTGTTAGAGAAAGTAATTTACATAAAGCAAAAGAATTGTATGCCGCAAATCCATTCTTGGATGTATCGTTCTGGAATGAATATCCAATTCGCATGGCATTCAAAAATATACATTATAAAATGGTTGCTTGGCTTCTAACAATTAAACCATCCATTGATTTATCAGCTCATCGTAATTATGCATTACAATATTGTTGCTATAGTTTTCGTTTGCGTCGTAATACGAATCATACTACGCATAAATATGGTAAGAATAGTAGAGTTTATAAACTAATAGATTTATATTTGGAATTATGCCCATCCATTATGCCAAGAGTTATTCAGCGAATAGGCAGCGACGCAATGGCATCCGGAAATCTGGAAATATTACAATTGCTTCTGTCAAAATCACAGTATCGTATAACAAATGACCATTTCGATATTGCGTGCGAATTTGGTCAGTATAATATGGTTCAATATGTTGCGTCAATATACCCGGTTAAAATTTGTCATGATGCTCATTATGCTTTCTACTGGGCGTGTAGTTTAAATCACGTTAAAGTTGCTGTATGGCTTCAAGCACAATTGCCTACCATTTACCATTTGCGTTTAAATAAAAAAAAGAATCGTATCGTTGCGTGGCATATTATGAAAGACGCTTACAATACAATCAAACAAACCAATGTGTTTATAAAAGCAAACAATATGGTAGGTGTGCGTCTAATGGATGAAATAACAAATCATTTTGAAGCGTGTGATATATCATATTTAATGGACGTTGTTTATTCTGCAATTCGATATTCTAGACATAAAATAATAAGTTTCCTTTTAACAATTATACCAAATACATCCATGATTATCGAACAAGCATTGGCATGTGCTATCAGTAATTGTCAATTGAAAATAGCAACATGGATTTGTATGAATTGTGCCAATATTCAATTACGCCCTCTGTTTATAATTGATAGTATATATTTTCGATATACAACAACTTCGCAAAAAACATTAAAAATTGTCAAATACCTTTTACGGTTATTTCCATCTAATGTGTATAATTACTTTCCTGTGCTAACAAAAATATACAAACTATTTCATAAATCAACCGTTAATTATATGATTACGACAATAGGTAATAATATTATCCACCATGAAGAAGATTTAATTGATTTATTAATAGAAATGACGAATTGTACTACAATGATGTATAATGACAATCGACTATATATGTTAAAATTGATTTATAATATTTACCCCGAAATGGATTTAAAACCGCATATTTCAGGTATGCTGCATAATGTATTTATGATTGGAGCATTTAAAACAGCGAAATGGTTATGTAAGCGCTTACCGAAAGCTATTATGGAAAAAATATTGAAAGACTCGGTAATAAATTTCCTTACATCGATATGTTATTCAGGAAATATTACATTGATGAAATGGGTATGTTCAACATATAATATATGCACGAATCAAGCGTTTCAAAACCCCATATTATTGGAAACCGCGTGTGGAAATTATAAATTAGAATTAGCGCAATTTATGTATAATCCATCTATACGTGTAAAAATACTAGACTCTATATTTCATAACACGTGCAGCAATTGCATCTATTTATCGTCTATTAAATCATTAATGTTTCCCATAGCAATGGATACAATTAAATGGGTCATTTCACTCTATCCAGATAGATATAGCATACATATTTCACATAAAAACCGACTTCGTTCTTGGTCAATTCATAAGAAAATCTATTTTGAATTTACTATTCCTACAGATACATCAATACTTGAAAACAATCTGTGCGCAATATGTTATACCGAGAATGCGAATGTTCAAGTGTTAGATTGTAATCATCATTATTGTGTCGGATGTATAAATAAATGGTATAGTTCAAACGAAACGTGTCCATTATGCCGCCAACCAATGACACGGTTTGCCCAATTGGTCAATAAATAATGCCAGACCCTAACTATTGCGCGTATATTTTTTTCACTGGATATATATATATGATTCTGGCATATATTTTATTGGGATTTTCATTGCTTATGACGATGATAGGTGGATGGATGGACATAACGAATACGGAAAGTATTGGATGTATAACAAAACATCATTTTTGGAATGACGGAATATATTTAGCAATTATAGCTATATTTGTGTTAATTATAACTATTAAATAGGTTTCGTTTTATGGCGTATGCGTGTCATTAATTCTTGGTTATATTTTGTCAATTTTAACATATACATATATGAAAACCAAGTGAATGATAAATATAGTATCGAAAATATTATAACATAGATACATCCATAATAAGATATTGATTGTTTTGCATGAACAAGACGATTCACACAAATAATAAAAATCATAATTACAGTTGTTAATACACTGGCACTTGACCATACAGCAATATT
>CAIWET010000293.1 GCA_903911805.1 uncultured Ignavibacteria bacterium
ATACATTGATACATTACCAAAAATACTACAATACGATAATGTTGGTGTCGTTAGAGATTTCACTAATCTTTTAGCCAGATCCAGTATTATTCCTGAATTACTTAAAAACCCAGCCTTGTATTATTCTTATGACATACAAGAAGGTGATACACCAGAGATTGTGGCTCATAAGTATTATGGAGATTCATATCGTTATTGGATGGTATTGTTGGCCAATGAAATATTGGATCCTCAATGGGGATGGCCAATGAGTGGTAATGTATTCAATGACTATCTTATTAGTAAATATGGACAAGCATTTAATACCCAAGCTACTGTGCATCATTACGAAAAAACCTTAACACAATTTGATTCTGGAACAAATACCACCACAACAAATACCGTTGAAATTGATTTGAATACATATAATACAACATATCAAACTACAAAAAGTTATACATTACCTACTGGTGTTGTTACTGTAACTATTTCGAAATCTGCTATTAGTTATTATGATTATGAATTGGATTTAAATGAATCTAAAAGAAATATTCAACTTTTAAATTCGGCATATGTTGGCCAAATCGAAAATGAATTTGAAAAATTAATGTCAGTATAATATGGAAGATAATAATATTGTTGAATCTGGGGGTATATATTTACCACAAGATTTTTCTTTAAAAGAATTGGCAATTTCAACAGCTAATGGAAGAAAATATGAATTAAGACAGCTTTTAGTGGAACTTTCTTATTATGAAGATATATACAGTTTTGTTATTTCTGGCCACATAACTTTAATTGATGCACAAGGATTGATTGAAACTCTTAATTTAACAGGTAATGAATACATTGATATGATTTTTAGTAAAGATGGCAATAAAAAAACGGAAATAAAAAAATCGTTTAGGGTCTATAAATCTGGTCCAGTAATACCTGGTGGAAATTCAAACAGTCAGGTTTACACTTTATATTTTTGTTCTGAAGAATTGGTATTATCAGAGCAAACTAAAATTAGTAAATCTTTTAAAGGTAAAAAAATATCTGAAATTATTCAAAATATATTAACAGATAAATTAAAAACAAATAAAAGATATAAAATTGAAGAAACCTGGGGAATGTATGACTTTGTTATACCTAAATTTAAACCGTTTGAAGCAATTAGCTGGTTATCAAACTATGCAAGGCCATATGAATTTGGTTCTGCTGGTGGTGCAGATATGTTATTTTTTGAAACTCATGAAGGATTTAATTTTAGATCATTGCAATCAATATTTGCAGATGACGTTTCTTTTACATATACTTATGCCGCTGAAAATGTTAATAAAAACCTTGAGCCTTTACAAAAGAAATTTTTAAATGTTCTTGATTATGAAATTAGTAAACCTTATGATGTTCTAAATGGAATTAGTTCAGGAACTTATGCCAATCAGTTAATAACAATTGATCCTTTAACAAGAACAAGTAGGGTAAAAAACTTTGATTATTCTAAGTATGCACAGCAAAAATTAAACCTTGCGGCACCAATTAATTCATCAAAAAATAGATTAGGTAAAACAACGTTTAATTCATATGAAAGTGTTGTTAAATTAGCCTCTGGAAATTCTGATCAACAAAGTGTTCCTTATATAAAACAACAAGGTGGTGTAGCCAAAGATATTTTTATTGAAACTTATGTTCCTAATAGAACAGCACAAATATCATTGGCAAATTATACAACAATCAAAGCGAGTGTTCCAGGAAATCCAGGTATTTTTGCCGGATCAATTATACA
>CAIWET010000294.1 GCA_903911805.1 uncultured Ignavibacteria bacterium
ATAATTTTTATCTTCTATTTAAAAATTTTGAAACATTTTTATAAATTAAGTGTTAATACATTTATTGTTGGTTAATTTAAATTTTAGATTAAGCTAAATATAGAGAATAAATTATTTAATTGTATATAAAAAAGGGGAATTATATGAAAAAACTTTATACAAAATTTTACAGAAAAGAAATATTATTTGTTTTTCTTTTTCTTGGTATAATTGGTCTGTTTACGGAGAAAATCCTTTCCTATCCTTATGGAAAAACAGGTCATACTGCTACAAACGGTCAGGGGTGTTATTGCCACTCTTCTAGTGCTAATACAGGAGTAAGTTTGGCTTTAACTGGCCCAACAAATGTTAATGTAAATACTACAAACTCATATACATTAACTGTTTCTCAAAGTTTAGGTAAAACTTTGGCTGGTGTCGGCATTACTGCCAGAAGTTCTTCTAATGGTACTATAATAAATAATCTTAGTACAACAGATTCCTATATACAGCAATCTGGCTCTGAATTGATTCATAGAGCATCTCCAAATAACAAGTTCTATTCAGGAACTAATGTTACATTTGATTTTTCTTTTACAGCTCCTGCAACTCCTGGAACTTATTACATTCAAGCTATTTCTTTAGCTGCAAATGGCAATGGAGTTGATGATAATGGTGATGTTTGGAATTGGTTAACTCCAGTTGCTATTACAGTTGCGGCTCCAAATCAAGTATTATCTATTACTAGTCCTACTGCAAACCTTGCTACTTGCGCTGGAAGTAATCTTAATATTACTTGGAATAGCACTAATGTTACTGATCTCAAAATTGAATTATCAAGTGATGGTGGAAGCACCTTCCCTACTACATTAATTGCCTCAACCAGTGCCGTTATTGGCAATTGGATGTGGAGTATTGCACCAAATTTAGTTGGTACAAACTTCAAAGTAAGACTTACTGATGTATTAAATCCTTTGATGACAAGCACTTCTCCATTATTTTCTATTAATGTTCCTACTGTTTTGGGTGAACAACCTTCTGCTCAGAATATTTGCCAAGGTAGTGGTGCATCATTTAGAGTTTCAGCAAGTGGTGGTAATTTAACATATCAATGGAGAAAAAATTCAGCTATTTTACCTGGAACAAATAGTAATACTTTAACTATTAGTAATGCTGTTAAGGGTGATGAAGGAAGTTACGATTGTATCGTGACAGGCTCTTGCGGAACTCCAGTTACTTCAACAACTGCAGCATTATCAGTTAAAGCACCTCCAACTATCGAAACACAGCCACAAGGTTTAACTGTTTGTGCTGGCTCACCTGCAGCTTTCTCAGTTACTGCTTCTGGAGCAAATTTAAATTATCAGTGGATTAAAGATGGTGTTCCAATAGCAAATGCTATAAATAGCACTTTAAATATTGGATCTGTTACTCCTCAAGATTCTGGAAATTATATTTGCCTTGTAAAAGGTGATTGCAATCCTTCAGCTACTAGCGGTTCGGTTAAATTAGGTGTAACATTCCAACCAGAAATCAAACTTCAACCGATTGCAACAAGTATTTGTAATGGAGCGAAACTTGAATTAACAACTGATGCTGTTGGTGGAAATCTGACATATACTTGGAAACGTAATGGTTTACCTGTAGTTGGTCAAACTTCTTCAAAGTTACTAATCCAAAATGCGGGTACTTTAGACGAAGGAACTTATACTTGCCAAATTTATAATAATTGTGGAAATCCTGTTACTACTGCTCCAGTTGTTGTTAGTGTTAATAAAACAGTATCAATTTTAGAGCAACCGGCACCTAAGACTGCTACAGTTGGTGATGATGTAATATTAAAAGTGGTAATCGAAAATGGTGGAAGCGCTACATACCAATGGAGAAAAAACAATATTACAATTCAAGGAGCTACTTCTTCTACTTTGACTTTAAAAGCAACAACTAAAGACAATACAGGCCTTTATGATTGTCAAATTACTGCTCAGTGCGGTGGTGCAATAGTATCTCAATCTGCACAGGTGACAATTAAAGATAAACAATCAGGTCCACTTCTTACTTTATTGAGTAATGAACATAATTTTGATACAGTATCAACTGCTTCAACCGCAAAAAATATGACTTTAACTGGAATTGTAAAGAATTCTGGTGGAAGCGATTTAAACATTACTGATATTAATATAATTGGTAATGATGCAAATGCTTATAACCTTATTTCTGATAAAAGCTTTACTTTAAAACCTAATGAAGTTGCTGATTTGGAATTTAATGTTAAGCCAATAAATCCTGGATTGAATACTGCTCAGGTTGAATTTAAAAGTAATTCAACAGAAACTACTAATTTAAGACTTAATGTTTTTGGCGCTGATATTAAAGTAATTTCAGTTGATGGCGATGTTAATTATGGATTAGTAGAAAGAGGCACTACAAAAGAAGGTACAATTACTTTACGAAATAATAGTAATATTGCAGCTACAATTATTTCAGCTGCGATTAGTGGAGTTGATAAAGCAGATTTTGAATTTAAAGATATTCTTGCTTTTCCAATTATTATTCCTAAAGATGCAATGCAAGAAATAAAAGTTCTTTATAAACCAACTCAGTCCAGACCTTTTAATGCACAAGTTGACTTTTCGATTATTTATAAAGATAATCCATTAGTTGTATTGCTTGCAGGTACTTCTACTTCAGATGTTTCGGATAACATTTCTCCATTTTCTTTTAATAATCCTGCACAAGATATTTTAAAAATTAATTCTCTAAATAAAGATATTAATACAAATATTGAGATTTTTGATATTTATGGTATTAAATTATATAATGATATTTTTGCTGGTAGTATTAATAAGAATATTGATATTTCTCAATTCACTAATGGAG
>CAIWET010000295.1 GCA_903911805.1 uncultured Ignavibacteria bacterium
ATCGATGTAAAGTTCTATTTAAAACAAATAGTGTTTTTTGTAAAATTCCAATATGAATGCTTTGAAAAGTCAGTTGAATTTCAATTTAATTCAAATAAAGAAATCTTATCAAATTTAGTAATTGAATTAAAAAATATGATATATGAATTCGAGAAGCAAAAAGATGATTTAAGTTTTAAATTTGAAATATAATAATTCAGCATTATGTTTAAAAATGATGTTTATAGATTCGATTTCAAATAGTATGTTTTCTTTTAGTTCATCCTTTATCATAAATTACTCTACCGTATTTATTTACAATACTCATAAAAGGATCCTTATCATTAATAGGAATTACATCAACTGGTTTATTAAGTTCTTCTTCCAATTTGCTTGCAAAAAGAAACATACCAAGTCCAGGAATATCGCAAGCAAGATCTATATCGTTGCAATATTCGGGATTTTCTAAAGCTGAACCGAAAAGAATTATTTTTCTAGCTTCGAATTCCTTTGCTTTCCTTAAAATTATCTCTATATATTTTTCAACATCATTCATTTATATTTTGACTTAATTTTATTTCAATTATTTTATTCCTCTGCTCCTTTTTTAAACCTAATCCTAAAAATATAATATATTAATGCATTTGAAATAATTTTACCATATATGATTCGTTTTAAATTTTTTGGAGAAAAAATAAATGAATGAATATCAAAATACAGTAGATTTAGTTAAAGAATATATTAAAAATTCCAATTATTCGATTGAGAAGTTTTACTTATTTGGTTCAAGAGCAAGAAATGATAATCATAAAGATAGTGATTATGATTTTATGGTGTTGATTAATGAAGATATTGAAATAAAATTAAAGAGAAAGTTAGTAGCAGATATTTATAGATATTTATTAATCAAAAAAGCAGTTTTACCTATGGATTTGATTATTAAAAATAACGAAATATTTCTCTTAGAAAGCAATGAAATTGGTTATTTATCTAATACTGTATTAAGTGAAGGTATTGAATTATGATCATCAATCCAATTTATGAAGTTTTATTAAAAAAAGGGAGAAGCGATTTAAAAGTTGCACTAAGAGAATTTAAATCGGAAGACCCTGAATTGGAAATAGTTTGCTTCCATCTTCAACAGTTTGCCGAAAAATACCTTAAAGCTTTTCTATATTATAATAAATTACTTCCTAAGAAAATACATAACTTGATTTATTTACTTAATGAATGCACTACCATTGATCTGGAATTTGAGAAATTTAATGATTCCAAGATCATTGAATTAAATGAATGTGGAGTGGAGATTCGATATGAAGAAATAAGTCAAATTGACTTAGAATTTATTAGATTGGTTATTAATGATGTTTTAATATTAAAAGAATTTATCGAAAATAAAATTGATGTAAACAAACCAGAAAATTTATTTTAAAAGCATCTACTCGCTCCTTTTTTAAACCATAAACCAAAAAATTCCGTCTTTTTATTTTTATTTTTCATCAATTTGGTTGAATATGTGTGGGATTGCAGGAATAGTTGACTTTAGGACTTCTAAAAAATCAGTAAATCAAGATACTTTGAAGAAAATGAGCGATATCATTTTCCATCGTGGTCCTGATTCCGATGGTCAATGGATTTCTAATGAACACAGCTGCGGACTTGCATTCAGACGACTTGCAATTATCGATCTTTCTGCTAATGGCAATCAACCGATGGTGAAAGATGATGGCTCTTTTGCCATTGTTTTCAATGGTGAAGTATATAATCATCAAACCCCAAGAAAAGAATTAATAAAAGCTGGTTATTCTTATAAATCCGGAACTGATACTGAAACGCTATTAAATGGTTATCAGGAATGGGGCAAGGATTTGCTAAACAAGATTGAGGGTATGTGGTCTTTTGCGATTTGGGACGAAAAGAAAAAAGAGCTTTTTGCTTCACGTGATAGATTAGGTAAAAAACCTTTTTACTATTACTACAAAGATGGGCTATTTGTTTTCGGTTCCGAGATCAAATCAATTTTATGCCATCCTGAGGTTTCTAAAGAAGTGAATATTGAGCAATTGCCTTATTATTTGAATTATGGAATTTCTAACAATCAAGAATCGCTTTTCAAAGGTATCAAAAAACTTCCAGCTGGGCATTATCTTCATCTAAAATCTGATGGTTCTCTTAAAATAGAGAGGTATTGGAGCCCAATTGATAAAAATAATCAATATAATGATTTATCTGAAAAAGAAACAACCGACGAAATATTAAGATTACTCAGAATTGCTATCAAAGACAGGATGATGAGTGATGTTCCTTTTGGCGTTTTCTTGAGTGGTGGGATTGATTCATCATTAAATGTTGCTTTGATGCACGAATTGATGGATAGACCAATCGACACTTATACAGTTGGATTTAAAGAACTTTCACAATATAATGAATTAGAATATGCCACTAAAATTTCCAAGATGTATAATACAAATCATCACGAGATTCTAATTGATGAAAAAGAATCTTTCGATATTTTAGAAAAACTTCCTTGGTACGAAGATGAACCAAATGGTGATCCTGTTTGCATTCCTCTATACTTTTTGAGTAAATTAACACGCGAATCTGGAACAATAGTTGTACAAGTTGGAGAAGGAAGTGACGAGCAATTTATTGGTTATTCTTCTATGCTTAGGGATTACAATTTTTATCAAAAATATTGGAAAACTTACGGCAAGCTTCCCAATGCAATTAAAAAAATGACTTATGCAGCAGCAAACCCTATCTTTAAAGGAATGAATCAGTTGCTAGCATTAGATTATTTAAAAAGAGCAAGTTATAATCAGGAATTATACTGGGGTGGAAATTCAATTTTCTCACCTACTCATCTTCAAAAAATGTTTACTGATGATTACAAACATCTTTCGGATTCAGTTCCAGAATTTGCAAGTATGATTCACAAAACAGCATTAACCGAAAATCCAAATCTCGATTATTTACAACGAATGACTTATGTTGAGCTATTCAATCGCTTACCAGAAATGCTTTTGATGAGAGTTGATAAAATTGGAATGGCACACAGCATTGAGGCACGTGTTCCATTTTTAGATTATCGTTTGATTGAATTTTCGATGAAAATTAAACCTGATTTAAAGGTTCCGAATTACCACACAACCAAAAATATCCTTAAAAAAGCAGTTGAAGGAATTTTGCCAAATGATATAATCCATCGCAAAAAACAGGGCTTTTGGGCTCCTGTAAACGAGTGGTTACGAGGTCAATGGTATGATTATGCAAAGAATGAAATTTTTACTTCGAATTTATTAAATTCCGGCATTTTTGAGCAAAATTATTTAAAATCAATATTGGAAGATCATAAAAACTCCAAAGCAAACAACGGCACAAAGATTTATTTCCTTTTGATGCTTGCTCTATGGTATAAGAATTATTTTGGAAATGAGAAATTGGAGATTTAGGGGAATATTTTATAAATATCTTTTCTGTGAGCTATTCTGACCATTTCAACTGTGTCGTTATAACAATAGAAACCAATTCTATAATTACCAAGTTTGAACCTGTAAGCATGTTTTTCACTTGTTAATTTTTTGATATTTTTAATATCTTGCAATTTTATTGAATTCTCAATTTCAATTAAAAATAATTTAATTTTCTTTTTAATTGAGATATTATCAATTTTTAATAAATCTTTCTTAAATGAATCAAGAAACACAACAATCATTTTAAATTATCCTAATATCTCAAAAATCTCTTCTCTGCTTACTTTCTTGGCTCTATCAGATTCATTCATTAAAAGTGCTAATCCTAAATCTTCTTTTTCTTCGTCAGAAAATACTCTTGATTTAATTTTCATTTTATTAAAAATTCCAGTTATTAGCTGCATTTCTTCATAGTTTTTTGGGGTGATTAATATTGAATCCATTTTCACTCTTTTTATAATAAATTATCTTTAATTTTTAACGAAAAGACTAACATTATATTATAAAAGTTTGTTTATTTATCTAAATTGTGGCTTAGATACGTTTCGCTACTCAGCCAACCGAAGAAAAGCGAACAGTTCATTGAATAGGTTCCGAAGGAATCGTATCAAAATGAGAAAAGTAATTAGTATTATTTTTAAAAATAATTATAAACTTCAACAACAAGGCCTATCTGTATGTTCTCCTTCATCCGAGTATGGCTTTGGTGGTATAGATTTAAATATATTCCAATTCCAAAAGTTAAAAATATTTTTCTTAATTTTAGCATTTTTACAAACATAAATAACCCAATCTCTATCATAACAAAATACTTTGTTCATTTTATCTGACTCTAAATCATATTTAAAATCATTCTTTCCATCAAAAAATAAAACCTTTTCTATTTTTGAATTATTTATTATAAAAGTACTTAAACCTTTTATTTCAAATCTTAAAAAGAGATTTTCAATATTCTCAGTATATTTAGAAAAATCTTTATTTTTTATTATTTTGTCTTTATATAAATAATAAATACATTGATTAAAATGATATCCAATTTTTTCATCAAGAATACTTCCATTAGGGCATGGATCAAAATATTCAGAAATATCATACTCATCTCTAATTCTTGATATTTTAAAGTAAATTGTATCATTTACGTAAAATATTGCTTCAAATATTTCCAATTTATTTGAATCAATATCAAAATAGTCACTTATATTTTCACCACATTTAAAATCTTTGGCTTTATCTTTCAAATATAATCTTGGTGTTAATTTACATTCAAGTGCTTTTAATTTAGCACTATCATTTTGATAAAGAAAGATTTTTAATATTGAATCTTTACTTGTAAAATAATGTAACATGTCAAATGCTTTAGAAGTATAACTTGAATAATTTTTATTAAAGAAATTCAATAATTCATTTGCCTTATTTTCTTGGCATTCCAATCTATTAAAAAACAAAATCAAAGCAATTACTAATAATGTAATTCTCAATTCAACTATTATCTTCATTTTTCTTAAATCTCCTTTTAATTCTATATTGCAATAAAACGACACATAATGTTGTTTATTATAAATATTGAATTATGAATTAATAGCAAAATAAAATAAAATTTCA
>CAIWET010000296.1 GCA_903911805.1 uncultured Ignavibacteria bacterium
AAGACAAAATTTAAATAACAAAATAAAAATGCAAAATAAATTTAAATAATTTTATAATAAATGAAACGGCTAAATAAGTGTAGTCGGATCGGCTTTTTTTTAATATAATAAGTGGAGATATTATGAGTTTAAACAAAGCAGAGCTCGTAACAGCAGTTGCAGAAGCAACAGGAGAAACAAAAGTTTTATCAGAAAAAATGATTTTAGCAACAGTTAACGCAATTTCAGCTGAATTAGGCAAAGGCGAAAACGTTACTTTAATCGGATTTGGAACTTTTTCAGTTTATGGTAGAGCAGCTCGTACAGGTAAAAACCCTAGAACAGGCGCATCAATTAAAATTTCAGCAAAGAAAGTTGCAAAATTCAAACCAGGCAAAGCTTTATCAGCTTTAGTTAACCCAGTTGTGGTGGAAGCACCAAAGAAAAAAGCAGCTAAGAAAAAATAACTCTTAGTAAAGTAAAAAAAAAGCCGATTTTTTAGTCGGCTTTTTTTATTTTTGTATATATATTTAGAATAATTTTGGAAAATATTTTTTTATGTTATCAAAACCATATTTATTAAGCTCAGATGACCTGACAAAAGAGGATATTTATAAAGTATTTGAAAAAGCTTCTTTTTTTCAAGAAAATTATGCACCTGGTGTAAAATTCAATGACTTAAAAGGAGTTACCGTTTGCTTAGCATTCTTTGAAAATTCTACAAGAACAAAATTGTCTTTTGAATTAGCTGCTAAAAGGCTATCTGCTGACTCTTTCTCTTTCCAAAGCTCTTCAAGTAGTTTGTCTAAAGGCGAATCTTTAATTGACACTTTAAGAACTATCGAAGCAATGGGCGTTCAAATTTATGTTGTTAGGCACAATTGCTCTGGATCACCAAATTTCTTACAGCAAAATACTGACGGTATTGTTATAAATGCTGGTGATGGCAAGCACGAACACCCAACTCAAGCATTATTGGACTCATATACATTATATAAAAAATTTGGTAAACTCGAAGGTTTAAAAGTCGCAATTGTTGGCGATATCCTTCATAGTAGAGTTGCTAGATCAAATGTAAATGTTCTTAATACTTTAGGAGTTGAAGTAGCTGTATGCTCTCCTGGCACATTGGTTCCTCGTCATATTGACAATTGGAAAGTAAAAATGATTCCAAATGTTGACGATGCTGTGGAATGGTCAGATGCCGTAATGGTTTTAAGACTTCAAAGAGAAAGAATGGAATCGGGACTTTTACCAACTATGCGTGAGTTTTCGAATTATTATGGAATTAATAAAACTCATTTCGAGAAAAAACCAGATTTGGTACTTCTTCATCCAGGTCCTGTTAATTATGGGATAGAACTTGATTATGATGTAAGCAATTATCCAAATGTTTTAATCGAAACTCAGGTTACTCACGGAGTATTCACCAGAATGGCTTTGCTATCGCTTTTAGGAAGTAGATTTAGTAAATAATATTTGGAATAAGTGTCTGATAATCAAACACCTGAAAAGGTATGGACAGTAATTGAATTAATCAAATGGGGAACTGATTTCTTTAATAAAAAAGAAATCGACTCCCCTAGGTTAACTATTGAACTATTAATCTGCGATATATTAAAACTCTCCCGCATTCAAATTTATACAAACTTTGATAAACCTTTAAGCAAAGATGAACTTGCTAAATTGAGAGATTATGTGATTCGACGTGCCAAAAAGGAACCATTGCAATATATAATTGGATATGAGGAATTTTTTGGTCTAAAATTCTTTTTGAACAACGAAACTCTAATCCCTCGCCCTGAAACTGAGCTCCTGGTAGAAAAAGCTTTAAAAATGCTAAAAAATGATTCTCAATGTTTAAAAATTGCTGATTTCTGTTCTGGTAGTGGTTGTATTGGTATTTCAGTTGCAAAGAATATTGTCAATTCAGATGTTTACTTATTTGATATTTCGAATAAAGCATTGGAATTAAGCAAACAAAATGCAATAGAAAATAATGTGAGTAATGTAAACTTTAGAAATTTAGATTTATTAAAAGATCATTTTGAAGATGCAGAATTTGATGTTATTTTATCAAATCCTCCTTATATATCGGTTGAGGATAGCAAAGAATTGCAAGATGAAGTAAGGCTTTATGAGCCACGAATTGCATATTGCGATGAAAATGACGGACTTACTTTTTATAAAAAATTTAAAAATATATTTAATGAAAAATTAAAAAAATCCGGCATAGCTTTACTTGAATTTGGATTTGGTGAAGATGAATATATCAGAGAAATATTCAAAGATGAATTCGACGAAATAGAGATAATTAATGATTATTCCAATATTCCGCGCATTGCAATATTAAAAGGAAAAAAATAATTGTAACTTTTTATTGATTCAAATCATCTATAGAATGAAAGCGATTCGTAAAAGTCAAAAAAGATAGAATGAATCAAGTTC
>CAIWET010000297.1 GCA_903911805.1 uncultured Ignavibacteria bacterium
ATATAATTTTCTAATTTTAAAAAAATTTCCTCAAAAAAGTTCCAACAAATCAAAAATATTTATTAAGTTTGCAATTAACAATTGTAATAAGTAATAAAAACAAATATGAACCAATTAATTTTAGGTGATTGTCTCGAAGTTATGAGAAAAATGGATTCCGAATCCATTGATTTAATTTTTACTTCACCACCATATGCAGACCAACGCAAAAGTACTTACGGAGGAATTCATCCCGATAATTATGTTAAATGGTTTTTACCAATTACGGAACAACTTCTAAGATTATTAAAACCAACCGGAACATTTGTTTTAAATATTAAAGAAAAAGTACTCGATGGAGAAAGAAGTACTTACGTTCTAGAAATGATTTTAGAAATGAGAAAACAAGGATGGTTATGGACAGAAGAATTTATTTGGCATAAAAAAAATTCATATCCAGGGAAATGGCCTAATAGATTTAGAGACTCTTGGGAAAGATTATTGCAATTTAATAAAAATAAACATTTTTCAATGTATCAAGATAATGTAAAAGTTCCTGTTGGAGATTGGGCAAAAGATAGATTAAAAAATTTAAGTGAAACAGATATGATAAGAGACAATGCTAGAAATGGATCAGGATTTGGAAAAAATATTTCTAATTGGATTGGACGTGAAACAGTTTATCCTTCAAATGTTTTACATTTAGCAACAGAATGTTCTAATAAAAATCATAGTGCTGCTTTCCCTGATGAACTTCCAAAATGGTTTATTTCATTATTTACAAAAGAAGGAGACATTGTTTTAGATCCTTTTGTTGGGTCAGGAACTACTGCTATTGTTGCAAATAAAATGCATAGAAATGCAATTGGTATTGAAATTCTACCAGAATATTATGAATTAGCTTTAAAATCAAGTCAAAATAATGAACTTTTACAATCAATATTTCAAGATGTATCATGAAGAAATTAAATTTAAAAGAAGTTACTAAATATGTTGAAGATAATATCGGTGCTTTCCATTTAAAGAGATTAACAGCATTAGAAAAATTAAGACTCCATGAAGTATTACAAAGAAAAAATCCTTATTTATTCAAAGCTAAAAATATGCTTACTGCACAAGATTTAGTAAAGAACGTTTTGGATGCATATTTGCAATCTCAAGAAGAAACAATGTTTGGTGATTTTATGGAGGGGATTGCAATTTTTATTTGTGGTAAAATATTTGGAGGAGTCAAGTCCAAATTAGTTGGAATAGATTTAGAATTTGAGAGAGATAATACTAAGTATGTTGTTGAAATTAAATCTGGACCAAATTGGGCTAATAGTTCTCAAACAAAAAAGATGAGAGATAATTTTGCTACTGCAATTAAAAATTTAGAAATTGAATTAAAAGATAAGAAAGTTATTGCAGTAAATGGCTGTTGTTACGGAAGAGAAAATCAAATACAGAAATCTGATTATTTAAAGCTATGTGGGCAAAGATTTTGGGAGTTCATTTCAGGTGATAATAATTTATATACTGAAATAATTGAGCCATTAGGACATAAAGCCAAACAACAAAATGAAGATTTTCTTATTGCATATTCTCAAATCATTAATAAATTTACTTTAAGTTTTGCATTAGAATTCTGCGATGATGGAATAATTAATTGGGAGAAATTAGTTCAATTTAATTCTTCAACAATTCAACCCGAAAAGCCAAATAAAAAAAGAAAAAAAGAATGATTCTGAAGGATTAGAAGCAATCGAAGTAATAAAGATAAAAGTAAATGGTGAAATTATTAGGGAATAATTATAAATTATATTTTTTTTTTTGATAAAATTTAAGGAAATTAAAAATGATAGGATTTAACAG
>CAIWET010000298.1 GCA_903911805.1 uncultured Ignavibacteria bacterium
TTCTTTGAAATCAGGATCTAAATTAAAATCTTTAAAATCCAAAATTTTTATATTTGGCAATTCATCTTTAATGCAATTAACTATAAATGAATTTTTAGCACCGCCGCCAGAAATTAATATTTCCTCAGTATCTGGAATAAATCTTTTGATGGAATCATTAATGCAAAAAGCTGTAAAATAGGAAATAGTTGCAAGTATATCATATTTCTCTTCAATTTCTGATTGAGCAATGAATTTAAATAAAACATCTTTACTAAATAATTCTTTACCCGTTGATTTTGGAGGAACTTGCTTCAAAAAGGGAAGTTTTTGCAAATTATTTAATAATTCTTCATTTATTTTTCCAATTGACGCACTTTTTCCATCAAAATCAAAACTCTCACCGAAATAATCTTGCATAATGATATCAATCCAGGTATTACCTGGACCACAATCAAAGGCGATTGACTTTTCAATACTTTTGGATAAATAAGTAATATTAGAAATTCCACCAATATTAATTAAGGCTCTTTCTTGATTTGACTCAAAAAATACAGAGTCAAAAATTGGCACCAAAGGAGCTCCTTCTCCGCCATTAGCTATATCAGCATTTCTGAAATCGAAAATCACAGGAAGTGACGTTCTATTTGCTATCAAAGGTGCATTAATCAATTGAAGTGAAAACATCATAATTTTATGATTGATTTTATATCCTTCAATCTCGTGCCATACAGTTTGTCCATGGATTCCCGCTGCTATAACTTCAACAGGATTAATATTAAATGTTTCAATAAAAACATTAATTGCATCGGCGATCAATTCGGAATAATATGTTTGGACTCCACCATATTTTTGCAATGTTAAATCATAATTTAAAGTACTTAATAATTCTTTAATGTCTTTGTCAAAAGGAATATAAAGATTATAAGGATTTGAATAATCTGGACTTCCATTGTCCCAAAATTCTCCTAATGAAATATCTATTCCATCAAGTGAGGTACCAGTCATTATTCCAATAAATTTCTGTTTTCTATTCATTTATATATTTTTAATAATTACTCAAAATTATTTAGTAAATTAAAAAAAAGATTGCAAAAATAAGTTAAAAAATAAATATATACGTTTAAAAATAACTGAAAGCTTTAAACAAGTTAGAAAAATATGCTAATGGAGGACAAATGAGAATTTTAGTTGTGGAAGATGAGAAGAAAGTTGCCAATTTTATCAAGAACGGCTTAGAAGAAGAAAGATATATTGTTGAAACAGCACCTGATGGAGTCACCGGGCTTCAAATGGCAATGGAAAATGAATTTGATGCTATCTTATTAGATGTAATGTTGCCTGGGAAAGATGGCTTTACTGTGCTTAGAGAATTGCGTGACGCTGGAAATGTTACTCCTATCATGATGCTTACTGCCCGCGGAACAACCGAGGACAGAGTGCAGGGATTAGATCTTGGTGCAGATGACTATTTACCAAAACCATTTATTTTTCAGGAATTGGCTGCAAGATTAAGGTCAATTTTAAGAAGATCTAGTCCAGAAAAGACCACTAAATTGAAATGTAGTGATCTGATTTTAGATACGGTTACGCATTTTTGTTATCGATTTAATAAAGAAATTGAGTTAACAACAAAAGAATATGCTTTATTAGAATATCTTATTAGAAACAAAAATAGAATATTATCTAGAAGTACAATCACCCAACACGTGTGGAAACATAATTTTGACCCAGAATCAAATATAATTGATGTTTATATAAAAAGATTAAGAACAAAAATCGAGAACGAAGATGGCTCTAAGCCTCTTATTCAGAGCATTAGAGGTGTTGGCTATAGAATGCGTGATGTACCTGTTGACGACAACGTTGATGTAGATGAATAAAAAGATTTTTAATATTTAGTAATTAAATTTAATTTTTTTTTTGGTCAATAAAAAAAATCTTCTTAATTTTGTAATTCGTTAAAAAACGAAAAATACTGGGATGTAGCCAAATGGTAAGGCATCGCCCTTTGGAGGCGACATGCGAAGGTTCGAATCCTTCCATCCCAGCAAATTTTAATTAGATATGCATATAAGGTTATGGTAGAATTTATCGTCGCATCAGGTCGCTCCAACAAAGCATTGGCAGAAAAAGTTGTCAAAGCTTTAGGTGTAGACCTTGCTAAAACTGATATACACAATTTCAGTGACGGAGAAATTTGGGCAAAATTCGAAGATAACGTGAGAGGCGATGATTTATTCATTCTTCAATCAACTCACTCACCTGCGGATAACTTGTTCGAATTGCTCATTATGATAGATGCTGCTAAAAGAGCCTCTGCAAAAAGAATAACTGCAATTATCCCTTATTTCGGATATGCCAGACAAGATAGAAAAGATCAGCCAAGAGTTTCAATAACTGCTAAATTGGTTGCTAATCTTTTAACCCGTGCAGGTGCAGACAGAATAATAACTGTTGATTTGCATTCTTCTCAAATTCAGGGTTTCTTTGATGTTCCTTTAGATCATCTCTATGCCTCAACTGTTTTGATTAAAAAAATCAAAAGTTTAGGGTTAAGCAACCTTGCTGTTGCCGCTCCTGATGTTGGAGGTGTTAAAACTGCCCGTTCTTATGCTAAGCGTTTAGATGGAGAATTGGTTGTAGTTGACAAAAGAAGACCTGCTCATAATGTTGCTGAGATAAGCCACATTATTGGTGAAGTAAAAGATAAGAACATTGTGGTGGTTGATGACATAATCGATACTGGTAATACATTCCTTAACTGTGCTGAAGCTCTTAAAAAAGCTGGTGCAGCTAAAATTATTGGCGTTTGTGTTCATCCTGTGTTCTCAGGAAATGCAATGGAAAGATTTGACAAATCAGAAGCACTCGAGCTTATGTTTGTTACTGATACAATTCCATTGATTAATCCTCCTGACAAAATTAAGGTTGTTTCAGTTGGTGAATTATTAGCTGAAGCTATCAAAAGAACACACGACAATCGCTCAATTAGCTCGTTATTCGAAATAGAAAGATAAATTTAAATAAATAAAATAAAGGTTTAAAGAAAATGGAACAAGTTGATTTAACAGTACAACACAGAGAAATCGGTAAGAAGTTCGCTAAAAGATTAAGAAGAGAAAATATCGTTCCCGGTATTTATTACAAAAACGGTGAAGTTGGTATTCCTTTTTGTGCAAAAGCTCTTAGCTTGCGTTCTATTATCTACACTTCAGAAACTAAAATTATTGCATTTAATTTCGAAGGTGAAACTGAAGTTAGAAAATGCTTCATGAAGAAAGTTACTTTCGATCCAGTTAGTGACAAACCAGTTCATGTTGATTTTGTTGGAATCAGCGATGACAGAAAAATGAAAGTTGAAGTTCCTATCGTTTTAGTTGGAGTTTCAGAAGGTGTTAGATTGGGTGGTGTTTTATCACAAGTTCTTCATAGAGTTTCTATTGAATGCTTACCACAACACGCTCCTAATCATTTAGCTGTTGATATTTCTAATTTACAAATTGGTAAAACAATTCATTTAAGAGATATTCCACACGAAAACATTGATTTCAAAATTGGTGAAGATAACTTAGTAGTTTCAGTTGCTGCATCTAGAGTTTCTCAAGAAGCTGACAAAGCTACTCCTGGTAAAAAATAATTTTATAATTATTTATGAATTTATAAAGACTGCCTTATTTTTGGGCAGTCTTTTTTTTTAGGATTTAATATGAACAAATATCAGAAATTATTCTTAGCACTCTCGGTACTAAATTTATTACCGAATTTTACTCTAATGTTTTATAATTTATTTGCTTCTGACCACGGAGTATTGGGAATAGAAACATTTTTTATAATGCTTTGTTCAATCTTTCTAGTATTTGCCGCAAAAGGAATGAAATGGGCAGGATTGACTCTGTTTATTATTACTTTATTTTTAGCAATTCCAACATATTTACTCCTATTTTTCTATCCAATGTTGCCATTACATAAATTAGTCAGTGGATTTGCGATTACTTGCTATGTTGTTTTCCTGATCGGCTTTCTCTTCGTTTTTCCAAAGCTTTCCAGAATTGATAAATGAGACTGCCCTTGAAAGTGGATTTCTAATAAGATAATCCAATGAAGTAACTGCATTATTTATCATTATTTCTAAATTTTCAATTTCATCTTTTCCAAAGGGAGATAATACATAATCTACTAATTCTCCAGGACCAAACTTTCTATCAATACCACAACGCAATCTTTGAAAATTATTTTCTGGGATAAATTCCATTATCGAAGTCATTCCATTATGTCCACCATCACTGCCTCCGGCATTTAATTTCAATTTGCCAACTGGAAAATTATATTCATCAATTACGATAATTACTTTTTCAGTATCAATTTCATAATTTTCTAATATATGGCTTACACTTATTCCTGAACGATTCATATAAGTAAGAGGCTTTAATATTCCAGTTTTGACTCCATTTTCAGATAAAATTGCAAATTGTCCTTTAAATTTCGGTAAAACATTTAAAGTTAATTTATGTTTCTTAGCAAATTTATCTGCAACCATCCAACCGATGTTATGGCGAGTATCTAAGTAAATTTTATCTGGGTTACCTAATCCAACAATTAAGAAGTCTAATTCTTCTTTCTTTTTAATAAAATTTGAAAATAATCCCATTATAATTTTCCAGATGTACCAATATTTAATAAATTAGCATAGCATTTTTGTTTATAATCAATTACAAGATTTGTAATTTCTTCTGCATTTTCTTTTACAATAAACCTTTTTCCACTTTTTAAAGTGACAGTTGAGTCGTGTGAAGTTTCAACAAACTCAATTTCGTCAGCATTAATTGTAATTTTTGTACCATCAATTTTAGTTAATATAATCATTTTTCCCTTTTGAATATTTCCAATTAATAATCACTTTACAATAATTATTATATTTTATACGATATACTATCTTTTTTAATTTATTACCGGAATAATAATGAAACTAGGAAAATTCAATATAAATTTGTTAGATACAGGTATTTTTTCACTTGATGGCGGAGCAATGTTTGGGGTAATTCCAAAACCGTTGTGGTCAAAGCAATATCATCCAGGCGATGAAATGAACAGAATACCACTCTCCGCAAGACCATTATTGATTAGATATGAAGACAAAGTAATCTTGATTGATACTGGAAATGGCAACAAGATGAACGAAAAATTCGTCAGAATGTATGGAATTGATATGGAAAAAACAGCTATTGAAACTGCTTTGAATCCATTTAATGTTACCCCTGACCAAGTAACCGATGTTATTTTAACTCACTTGCATTTTGATCATACTGGTGGCTCAACAATCCTTGATAATGGTGAATTAATTCCAACTTTTAAAAATGCGAAATATTATGTTCAAAAAGAGCATTTTGATTGGGCTTATAAACCAACTGAAAAAGACAGAGGTTCATTTTTAAAAGAAAATTTTGACCCAATAACAAATAATAATATGTTTGAATTTATTCAAGGCGATGAAGAAATTTTTCCTGGAATCTCAGCAGTAACACTTTTTGGTCATACAAAAGCAATGCAAGCAATTAAATTGACTTCAGAGGGGCAAACCGCTTTCTACGCTGCAGATTTAGCACCAACTGCTGCTCATTTAGGTTTAGCATATTCCCTCGCTTACGATAACTTCCCGATAGGCACAATCGAAGATAAGAAAAAAGTGTGGAATAATGCCGTTGATGAAGATTGGACAATTATTTACGAACACGATGCATTTAATGAAGCAACTAAAATAAAAAGAAATGAAAAAGGTGGTTTCGAAAAAGGCAATATTGTCGTGATAAACGATTAATTGCAAAGTGAAAGCCCCACCCCTTGAATGGAGGGGGATAAGAGAAGAAGGGTTTGGATTCAAGTCGTCATTCTGAACGAAGTGAAGAATCGCGTAAAACCCCACCCCTAGCCCCTCCCCTTGAAGGGAGGGGGACAAGAGAGGATGGGTTTGTTTTTTTAAAATCAATAGAAAAGTGAAATGTATAAAAAAATCATTGAAAATGAAAAGTACTTCCTGTTGACATTAGTTTTAATGTTGATTTTAGTAAATCTATATGCCTGGTTCCCAAATTTTCAGATTGATTTTTTGAATGATGATTATCAAATAATTGGAATTCATCAGCCCAAAAGCTTTATTGATTGCTTTTCTCCGTTTTTCTCAACTGATATTCTCGGTTCGTATTGGCGTCCAGCAGTTAATACATTTCATAGATTGACTATATATTTCTTTGGATTTAATCCTGGTATATTTCATTTTACAAATTGGCTTTTGTACTTAGGAGTTTGTATTTTAACAGGTATTTTCTTTTATAGAGCTGGATTGAAAAAATATGCAATTTTTGGAGCAATTCTCTTTTCCGTATTACCGGCTCACGAGATTGTTGTTGGTTGGCTTTCGGGCAGAAATGAAACTTTTATGTTGATTTTTATTCTGTTGAATACCATATTATTACTCAAAGAAAATCTTAATATCAAGCAAGAAATCATTTATTATTTCTGCTTTTTAATTGCTATTCTCACAAAAGAATCCGCATATATTGCTGCTTTAATGCCCATATTATTTTATATTTTCCATTTTGGATTTAAATTTGAAAAAGACAGATTTTACAAATTTCTTCGTTTGTCTTCAGTTTCATTAGGAATTATTGCAATTACAATTATCTATAGACTTACGATAATTGGCAGCAATCCTGCTGAATCTTCACATTTTGCCGATTTAAGTGTTTTAAATATAATTCGCAACTTTTTTGTAGCGTTTCCTCTTTCATTTCTAACTGCAGATAATACAGAGTTATTTGTAAATTTATTTCAGGATAAATTCTTTTTATCAATTCTTGGATTAATAGCCGTAGCTTTATTCCTTGGATTATTTAAATATGTTCAATATTTTTTCCAAATTAAAGATTACAAGAAAGTTGTTTTTGGGCTCTTGTGGTTTGGTTTATATATAATTCCGCCATTACCAAATATGATGCGCTGGTATGTATTAACAGCATCAATAGGACTGATGTTTTCAATTCTTTCTTTTGTTGATGAATACAAAAAGAATTTTGAAATAGGCAGGATTGGGAAAATCTCATTAATTTCAGTTTTTTCGATTGTCATTCTGATTTTTGCAAATATTAATAGAGTAAAAATGCAGGATTGGGTTGATACTTCAATTAAAACTCAGTCAGCAATAAAATCTATTGCAAAGCTCGACTTGACAGGAATTAAAACTCTTTACTTATGGGCAGCACCTGATAAAATCAATAGAATTAATTCAATGAAACTTGGAATTGAACATTCAATTAATATTATTAATAATTCAAAATTCAATGTTATTAACCCATTAAAAGCAGAAATAAATTTCAATCAGCCTATAAGTTGTTTTGTAAGTGATTCTATGCTCACTTTTAAAATTATTCAATCAAGGTTTTTACCTTTTAAAGGAAAATCTATGTATCTGATAAAAGACGAAAAGATTGAATTAGAGGATAATGCTTATAAAATGACAATTGAAACCACAAATAAAGAGGGTAAAATTGAATCAATAGCGAAAATTAGAAATTTAAAGTCTGATTCATCAACTGCACACATTTTTTATGATGGAGATATTTTCAGAAAGATTAATTTATCTTCTTTTTCTCTTCATCACTGATTATTCTAATCATTTTTCTGGCTTCTGCCAAAAATAATGAACGAGGATAATTCACCAATAGATCCTTTAATGCTTTGTCAGCTTCTGGATAATTTTTCATTTGAAAATATGTTTTTCCCAAATTAAAATCGGCATAATCCGCGAATATTGATGATGGATATTTCTCTAAAAATGCTTTAAATTCATTTACAGCTTTTAAATTATCTTTATGTTCAAAGTAAATTTTGCAAATTTTAAGAGCAGCAACTTCCTCCAAATCTGATCCGCCACCAGATTTTACAGCATTTCTTAATAGTGTTATTGCAGAGTCAAGATTACCTTGTCTTTCTAAGAAAAGAGAATTTGCATATTCTCTCAGAGCAAGATTCTGAGTTTTATTATTTTCAATTATATCCATTAATTCGAGAGCATTATTCGAGATATTTGAATTACTCATTAATGAAGCTTCTTTATAAAAAGTTAGGGCTGAATCAACTTCACCTTTATAAAAATAAATATCAGCAATTGAAAGTTTTGCCTCATCTCTGATAACAGGATAGGATGAACCAAAGCGATATATTGATTCATTAAAATATCTTTTTGCAGCATCTAAATTATTTTCCATTAACGCAATTTTACCGAGATTAATCACCGCCTCTGCAACTGCTTGATAATTGATTTTAACATTGTAAAGTGTTAAAAATTCTTTTTTTGCTGCTTCAATATTCTTCAAATAATTTAAATTTATTAATCCAATTCTTAATTGGCATTCATAAGCGGCATTGGTTTGAGGATATTTTTTAACAATATCCTGATATTTGCTTATAATTTCAAGTAGCGCTTTATTGTCAAATTTAGTATCAAGCTCCATTTGTTGCTCGAGTGTTCTAGCAATTCCAAAAAGAGAATTTTGGAAAAATGGATTTCTTTCGCCTTTTTGCAAAATCAATTCGTATGTTTTCAACGAAATTGCATAATTTCCATCGTTCTGAGAAACTTTTGCAAAATTATAAAGCTCATTTCCATTGGCATTCATTATTTT
Source organism: uncultured Ignavibacteria bacterium (assembly GCA_903911805.1). Classification (GTDB taxonomy): domain Bacteria; phylum Bacteroidota; class Ignavibacteria; order Kapaibacteriales; family UBA2268; genus CAIWET01. The sequence continues at coordinate 8,661 of CAIWET010000298.1, forward strand.
ATCTAATTTAATAGTCAATTCAAGTGATTTCTCAAAATTATTACTACTTCTTAAATGCCAAATCAAAAGTCTATAACCTTCAGGATTATCAGTATTAGAATATCTGTTATTCAATTCTTTATCTATTAATAAATCGCCACCTTTTATAAGCTTAAGAGCCGAAAGTCTTCCTTCGGCGATTGGAGTATTGTGTGTATATTCGAATGATTTCAAAATTTCAGTTAGCCCTTTTTCTACATTACCGATTGCGGTATAAAGCTGACTAAGTTGGTCAGAATAAATCACATCAGTTTTAAAAAATAATCTTCCTTTTTCGTATGTATCAATTGCTTTTTCGAATTGTTTTACAGCAATTTGATAATCTGCGATCTTATCGTAAGTACTTTTATCATTTGGAATTGATTTCAAACCATCTTCCCAGGATTTATTTGCTTCTTGAGGTTTGCCAGTTCTCCAAAGCATTTCCCCATAAATTCCATATAATTCAGGGGCTTTACTAATGCTAAGTTTTTTTTCGATAAAAGGAATTAATTCTGTGAATTGATTCATTGCTTTATATGAGCGAACTAATCCATCAAAATATTCAGGAACTTTGGGATTGGTATTAAATAATTCGCCATATAGCCTTGCAGAACTTTTAAAATCGCCACTTTTTTCAAATGATTCGGCAA
>CAIWET010000299.1 GCA_903911805.1 uncultured Ignavibacteria bacterium
ATAATTTATAAATAGTCTTATTATTTGCAGCAAGTCTTCTTGGTGTTGTCCATTTTCCATCAGCATAGAATTTTTTGGCAGTGAATATACCAACCACTGCAATAACTATTGAAACTAACATCATAATGTATTCAATTGAGTGAACTGTATGACCTTCTGCTAATTCCAAAATCTCGTTTGCTTGAAAAAATATTGGATGTAACCAATTTTCTAATAAATTTGGAGAATGACTAAAAAATCCACCTAAGGCATAAGGAATTCCAAAGAATCCACCAATTATTGAGAAAAATGCTAAGATAATCAATGGAATAGTCATTGTTTTTGGTGACTCGTGTGGATGTACGTGATGGTGGTCAAATCTTTCTTTACCTTCGAATGTTAAATTATATAATCTAAACATATAGAATGCAGTACAGAAAGCTGCTGCCGCTAAAATAAACCAAGGAATAACGCCACCTCTGGAGAATACCATCCATAAAATTTCATCTTTTGAAAAGAATCCACTAAATAAAGGAATACCAGATATTGCAATTGTTCCTATTAAAAATGTCTTTGTTGTAACAGGCATATATTTTTTCAATCCGCCCATTTTTTTAATATCTTGTTCCTCGTGCATTCCGTGAATAACAGATCCTGAACCAAGGAATAATAAACCTTTGAAGAAAGCGTGAGTCATTACGTGGAATACAGCTGCGCCCCAAGCACCTACCCCTAAAGCTGCAAACATAAATCCTAATTGACTAACTGTTGAATATGCTAATACTTTTTTAATATCATTTTGAACTAAACCAATTGTTGCTGCTAAAAATGCTGTAGCAATACCAATTATTAATACAACATTCATTGAAATTGGTGCTAAAGAAAATAAGACTGAATTTCTTGCAACTAAAAAGATACCGGCTGTAACCATAGTTGCAGCATGAATCAAAGCAGATACAGGAGTTGGACCTGCCATAGCATCTGGTAACCAAACTGCTAGTGGAAGCTGAGCCGACTTACCAGTTGCTCCTAAAAACATTAATAAGGTAATAGCAGTAATCATTCCGCCATTATATAAAGTTCCTTTTGAAGCGAATGCACTATTAACAACATCTGAATATTCTAATGTATTAAAATTTAAATAAATCATTAACATTGCTAAAATGAAACCAAAATCGCCAATTCTATTTACAATAAAAGCTTTATTTCCAGCATCTCCGGTCCAAGTGATTCTTGTTCCTTCAAATTTTCTATCGTACCAAAATCCGATTAATAAATATGAGCAAAGTCCTACACCTTCCCAACCTAGGAATGTAACAACAAAATTACTTGCTAAAACTAAATTAAGCATCATAAAGATAAATAAATTTAAATAAGCAAAAAATCTGTAAAAGCTTCTGTCACCGTGCATATATCCAATTGAATAAACGTGGATTAGAAACCCGATTCCGGTAATAATCATTGAAAATAAAACAGATAACTGATCGAGCTGATAAGAAAAATTAATACTCAAATCACCGGCAGAAATCCATTGGTAAACATTAACAATAATTGGTTTTTCGATATGATTGTTCATCAAAAAGAAAAATAATGAAACAGAAATTACAAATGAGCCTAATACGCTAGTACTTGCAATTGTTCCAATTAATTTTTCATTCTTTAAATATTTTCCAAAAAGCCCAACTATCAGAAATGTTACTAGTGGTAATAATGGAATAAACTTTATCAAATCCTGCATATAACTTCCTAAAAAATTAACCATTTAGCTAAATTAACAATTTTGGCACAATGCCACTAAGATAATTTTTCTGAAAAATTATCAAATTAAGTATGTAATTTAATCAAATTTTATGAATTAAATGCTAATAATTATAAGTTTTTTTCAACAAATAATACTCACCTTTTTCAAAATGAGTATTTATTTCTTTTTAATTTTTTTCTTTGGTAAATTTGCTTTTTGGAGAGGCTTGTTTTTTGCTTGAATATTACTATAATCAATCAATGTATAAAAAATAGTAATATAGTGTTTACCTTCTTTGTAAGGTTCACCATTTCCCAAGCTAATTTTTAGTTTTTGCTCACAAGTAGAGTAATAATGAATGGGCACCATTTTAGTTGTAGATATATCAAATAAACCCCATTGATTTATAGCATTTTTAATTGCATAAATTTGATTTCCTTCAACATATCTGAATTTACCTTTTGAAGACCTCATCAAATCAATTCTAATAGCTTTATCGTCTAAAGTATCAATTGTTCCCTTTAATCTAAAAAGCGTCATTTGATCTATTACAGAACCTGGATTTGAATTTTCAACTAAAGTATCTTTTGACTCATCAATCCAAGACTCATTGATTGCTTTGCAAGATTCTGCTAAATTAAAAATCAGGTTTGGCTCAAATGCTCCACCTGGTCCAACTAAAGCTTCACTTCCACTTAGAAAAATTGATGAATATCTTTTTCCTAATGAATCAATTTCAAATTTGATTTCTTTATTAACCATTGGATGGCTTGTTTTTACTATATCTGTTTCTTCACCGTGTGATTCAATGCTTTTAGCAGATGTAATCTTATAATTTAATAGGAAATGTCCATTTTTAAGTACTGAATCAACTCTTATTTCTAATTCTTGAGTTCTTGATTTAATTAATGGTTTATCATAATCAATCATAATGCTATCGTGAGCAACAACAAGATATTTTAATAAATCACCTTGTTTAAAATTATATTTAAAGCATAATGAGTCTTTTTTCAAAGGCTCATTAATAAAAGTACTATCTTGCTGCTCTTGTGCAAATATCGATACAAAAGAAATAAAAAATACTAAAACAGAAATTTTCATAATAATCTTAAAATTTTATCTAACATCAAATTCAATAACAGGAACAATCATCTCTTCTAAAGATATTCCCCCGTGTTGGAAACTATCTCTATAACGAGTCATATAATGATGGAAATCAGTTGGATATACAAAATAATAATCATCTTTAGCAATAATATTATTAACAGTCAATCCTAATCTTGGCAATTTGAAATCAGCTGGATCTTTCAATTGAATAGCATATTTTTGATCAGCTTTTACATTTTTTCCAAATTTATATCTTAAGCAAGTTGTTGTTTCTTTATCACCAATAACTTTAACACCTCTCATACAACGAATTGAGCCGTGGTCGGTTGTTAAAATAACTTTAGCACCTTTTATTTCTGAAATTGTTTTCAGCATACCAAATAAACTTGAATGTTGAAACCAAGAAGCAGTTAATGATCTATATGCAGATTCATCAGGAGCTATTTCTTTAAGAATTGAATAATCAGATCTTGAATGAGCAATCATATCCATAGCATTAACAACAATTGCGGTTAAATGCGATTTGGAATATTTCATAATATCACCTTCTATTTTTTTACCAAAATCTGTATCATGTATTTTGATATAATTTAGAGGTGATTTTAATTGAATTCTTTTTCTCTTAAGTAATTCTTCTAATAATTCTTTTTCATAAGCATTCAATTTATGTTCATCAGAACTCAATTCATTCACCCAATAATTTGGATAATGTTTTTGAATGTCGGATGGATAAAGTCCAGCAAAAATCGCGTTTCTAGCATAAGGAGTTGCAGTTGGTAAAATGGCAGCGTAATAATCTTTTTTGAATGAAAAATATGGCATTAATGCTTGTTCCATAACCAACCATTGGTCAAGACGCATACAATCAACAACAAAAAAGAAAACAGGATTCCCAGATTCTAAATGTGGAAGTAAATACTTTTCTGCAACATAAGGTGATGTTACAGGAACATCATCATCTTTAGGATTATTTATCCATTCCTGATAATTATCTTCAACAAATTTGGAATATGCAGAATTACACTCTCTCCATTGATCCTGAAGAGTTTGCTGAAGACCTATTTCAGGATGCTTATCCATTTCCATAGACCAATTTACCAATTTAGAATAAATATCTTTCCAGTCATCCCAATATAATCTTTGGTATAACATTCTAGATATTTCATTAAATCCTTCGAGGTAATCACGTGTAAGTTTATTTATTTCAATTCTTTTTGATTCGCAGAATTTAAGGCAAGCAGCTAATATTTGAGTTGGGTTAACAGGTTTTGTAAGATAATCATCGATTTTCTTACCAATTGCTTCTTCCATTAAACTTTCAGCTTCATTTTTAGTAACCATTACAACTGGAGTATAAGGATCAATATCCTTGATTTTTGGCAATGTGTCCAATCCACTTATTCCAACCATTGATTCATCTAAAAAAATCAAATCAAAATGAGTTGTTTTTACCATTTCAATAGCATCTTCGCCATTAGAGGCAGTACTAACGTTGTAATTTTTCTTTTCTAATAATATTATATGAGGACGTAATAATTCGATTTCATCGTCAACCCACAGAATTTTGCCTTTACTTTGTTCCATCATAACTCCTAATTTAAAAAATAATCTTAATAACAAGTATCAATTTTTCGGCAAATATTCCTATCATGACAATTAAACATAACAGAATTACGAAAAAAAACGATAAAAGTTTAAATATATTTGAAATAAAAAAATATTGGGATTAATTGTAGTATTTAATTAATCCCAAATTTAAAAAATTCAATTTATTGATTTAGATTTTCAACTTTTTCAATGTTGCTGCAATTGGAAAAACAGCTTCAGAGATTGCTCTACCAATTTCATTCAAAGGAATTAATCTATGATTAATTCCAGTTTCTAAAGCAGTTCTCGGCATTGAAGGAGCTACTGCTGTTTCAGGTTCTTGAATAATAATAGTACCAGATGAAGCTGATATTTGAACAACACCTTGAGCTCCATCACGTCCTAAACCAGTAAGAACCACACCTACACAGAATTTGCCAAAACCTTCTGCAGCACTTCTAAAAAGAGGGTCAGCAGCTGGCCTTACGAAATTTTCTTTAGGACCTTCGTCTAATTCAATTTTATAATTTTTTGGATTAATTCTCATGTGTTTGTCGCCTGGAGCAATATAAATATTTCCAGCACTAGTTTCAGCTCCGTGAGCTGCTAAATGAACTTTTAATTTTGTTTCATTTTGTAAACGTTGAGTAAATGTTTCTAACATCCAAGAAGGTCCGTGCTGTACAATATAAAATGCAGCATTAGTATTTTCTGGAATATTTCTAAAAACTTCAAGTAAAGTAGGAGGTCCACCAGTACTTGTAGCGATTACAACTCCAATATGAGGTGGTATAACATTACTTTGTTTAGGTGTAATATTTGAATTAAAACTAGGCGCAACTTGATTTTTTTTCTCAAAACCATCTTTAATTCTTGTTAAAAGCTCTTCAACATCAATTGGCTTTGAAATATAATCATCAGCTCCTGATTCAAGAGCATAATTTCTTGCACCATCTGAAACTAAAGCAGTAACCATAACTAATAATGGAATAGGTTTAATCTTTTCTCTGGTTTTTCTGATTAATTCAATACCATCCATCTGTGGCATCATCCAATCAGTTACAAGCACATCAAATGACTCTTTTTCCAAGTGTTTATATGCTTCTACACCATTGCTTGCGACGACAACAGAATAGCCAGCTTTGGTCAATATTCTTTTTAATAATATCGAGTTTGTCAGTTCATCTTCAGCGATTAATATCTTATTTAATTTATTCATTTCGTTTTTGCACATTTTAAAA
>CAIWET010000300.1 GCA_903911805.1 uncultured Ignavibacteria bacterium
CTAATTTTCACTATATTGCTTAGATTGAGACTTTTTGCCGCGTCTGTCAATCGCAATTATTCTAAATTGAAATACATCATTTGGTCTAACTGGAGTAAATAAAAAATGCTGAATTCTAATTTTACTTGGATTAGTTAAATCTCTTAATTTTCCACGCAAGTCTTGATATTTTGCATTACCTTCAATATAAAAATCTTTTATTTCATTATTATCATTACCATAAGAGCCATACGAATGAATAATAACTTCTACTTTTCCTTTTTCACGGTAAATAAAATCAATGATTTCGGGACTTTGGAAAGATAAAACTCTGATTGTCTTTTTATCTCCTAACAAATTACCATCTATATATCGTTCAAATGTAAGATTTTTCCCTGTATCGCTAACGTCAGGAGTAAATTGGAACCTTTGTCCCTGAGATTCAGCTCTGATCGTATTTCCATCTTTTATTACTGCTTTTACTTCTTTTCCTAATAATGGAAGTTTAGGGTCAAAATAATAAGTTTGTTCAGGATATAAATAATTTTCAACAGTTGGTTGTTCAATCGGTTGAGGTAAAACATTGAAACTAACAGAATATTCCTGATCATCATATTTACGTTTAATTTTAAGATTTACTTTCATCCTTCCGAATGAAGGAGTTTTTCCCGAAATAATAATTCTATCACTTTGCCTGGAAGTTATAACAGCAGTTCCACCATTGTTTTGGGTACTTAGAGCAATTGTAAGTTCTGGCTGATATGCAAGGTCTTGAAGTAAATTAATATTACTAGCATGAATTTCATTAGTCCAATTTTGATATGCAATTGCTTTTATATCATCAAGATCTGGTCTCAGAGAGAATTTACCTTCTAAATTTGCTTGTGAGTATGGATTGATAAATGGATTGAAAAATCTTGAAGAATCAATCCTAATCCCAGCCAGATTCGTTTCAAAAGGAATACTTGTTCCACCAGGTTGAGAATTTAGATAAAATACATTTAGACTAAATTGAGTTTTAATTTTTACTGGTTGAGCAGTTTCACTGGATTTATTTCCAGTTATAGTTCCAAAATCAGCCTTTGGTGTAGCCGTTGCATATACAGTAACTAAATATGTTTTATTTTCTTTTTCAAATAATGGGGGAGACCAATAGAATGAAACTGCTTGCCAATCTTTATGCTCTTCTACCCAAAAGTTTTTACTTCTTGCACCCAAATCCATATTGATAGGTTGCACTAATCTTCTTGATTGATCTTCAACCACAAATTCAAATTTAACATCTTCAACATCACCTGTATAAAAAATTGTATTTACAGAGTCTAGTGATAAAATTCTAACGCTATTAGAATCTAGCATCAATCTACAATTCAAAGTTGTTTTGATTGGAATTAAACTAAATGGCTGTTTAATTATAGAGCTATCTTTTGATTGGAAATCAGAATTACCTTTATGATCTTTAGGAGAGGGCAATAGAAATAACAATGCTGCTAAATACAGCACAAAATAAATCTCAACTGTTCTTCTTTTTCTAATACTTTCCATTATTTAGTTATTTTATCAATCAAAATTCTTTCGACTTCTTTTCTTACTGCCAATTCAATTTCTTCTCTTTTTAATGATTCCGCTGATTTATTTAATAATTCAACTGTTGATTTAAAACTATTCAATGCTGTATTTGTTAACCTCATTGATTCCAGCATTTCAGGGTTTGGCGAAACTGCATGTGCTACTGAATTTGCAAGATCATTAACTGATGTAATCATATCTGTTTGCTTATCAACTAAATTTTCTACAGCTGAACTTAAATTTTCTAATTGAACAACAACAGCAGCAAAATCTCTACTGATTTCACCAATTTCGTAAACCAAATCATCAACTTCGTTAGAAGTTTCTGAGCTTCCAAATTTTTTTGGTTCATCATTTGGAGTGAATAGCATCACTATAAACATAAAAACTAACATCAAAGCTTCAAAAATTACACCAGCAATTACAGTACTATCACTTACATTTTCGCTAAATCTTCTAAAACCAATTAAAACCAATAAAATTGCAGCTCCGAAATAAACAAAAGAATTTACTGTTGAAAAATAGAATCTATTAACAACTTCTTCCATCCAAAGAAAAGTACCTCTGATAAATCCCAATGGATGAATAATTGTAATTTCTTTATTAATAAATCTATTAATATCTTTTTCGTGAGTACAAAGTCTCCATAGAGCCATTAAAACTCTAAAGCCAGACATCTGCTTGTTATAGCGTAATTCATAATAAATCTCAAATATGAGATTTCTGCCATTTAACGAAGATAAAGTATCTAGATTTTCCATTATTCTTATGTTTTTGTTTTTAATAAATTAAATATTCCGAAAATCAGGAATATAACATTCGACGACCAACCAGTTATAATTGGATTAATGTTTAAAGAAAATCCAATTGTTTGAGAAACTTTCAAAAATACTAAATATACAAATGAAATTATCATTGCGGCTGCAATCTGGACTGCTACACCACTTTTGTTCCTTATTGAGGAAAATGGTACAGCAAATAGAACAACTATGATAGAGGCAAAAGGAAAGGCATAATTGCCATAGTATTCTATCAATTGTTTTCTAACATCCTTACCACTTCGAATTTGCAAATCAATAACTGATTTTAATTCATCAAATGTCATTTCATCAGTAGTTTTTTTCAATTCTTTTATTTGTTGATTACTAGTTTCTAATTTATAATGTAATGAGTCAAATCGCTGCAATACAACTTTGTCACCAATAATATTTCTTATAAATCCTTTTTTTAAAACCCAGGAATTGTCATTGTCGTCCCAACTTATTTGTTGAGCTTCAATTCTTTTAATTATTTCAACTTTATTTCCAGGATTAAATTCATCAATATAAATATTAATACCCTTTTTTTCAGCTGGTTCATAATTCATCATATAAACATTTCTACTTGGGGTATCTCTGAAATATAAATGTGTGAGATTTTTAATACTTGCAGATCTTTTTAAATAGATTCTTTCTATTTCAAATTTCTTTGAATTTGCATTAGGAACCAACCAACCATTGAAATAGAGCATAAAAAATGAGATAGCCAAAGTAACAATAATAAAAGGTAACATTATTCTATACAAACTCATTGAGCCAGTTTTCATTGCTGTAATTTCATTATTAGAAGATAGTTTACCAACTGAAAATAAAATAGATGATAGCACAGCAATTGGTAGCATCATTTTAATAATTTCAGGCAAAAAATATAAATAATATTTTACTATTACTAAGAATCCAGCATTGCTATCCAAAAAACCATCTAAACTTTCTAATAAATTAA